>JAEXMK010000148.1 GCA_023444445.1 Pseudomonadota bacterium
CCTATGCCCAGCGCAAGGGCATCGAATACCGTGTCATCTTGCCGAAGGAAGCAACCCGCAAGGTGGTTTCCTACACCGACAATTTCCGTTTCAACCGCACCCAGCCCTGGACGCACTGAAACACGCTCATTGAAGATTTCTGCCGGAGCATCCATTGCCCGGCATGACGGCCCCTTAGCTCAACTGGATAGAGCAACTGCCTTCTAAGCAGTAGGTCGCAGGTTCGAGTCCTGCAGGGGTCGCCACCTTCCCTCAGAAGCGACAAAATTCATTGCGCTGCCGGTATCCAGATTGCGGACGTCTGGTCGCCATAGGGGATCGCATCGCCCTCCAAAACACAGATGCCAATCCAGGCGCAAACAACTGCATCCATCATGTCTTCAAAGGCCTTCATCTCCCATGTTCGCGCGCCGATGGGGGGAATCGTGAGAGCATCGGCGACATTGCCAATGCGGGCATCGAGATGCGCCACAATCGAACGCCAGACTTCAACCAGTTTCGTGCGCCGAACGGGAATGGTGTCTGATCGCCAATAGCTGCCGATCTTCGAGTGTTTATAGGGGAGCCGCTTCTCCGATTGCGTCAGCTCAACCAATGCGGGGTGGGGATAGACCTCAAGCAGACCGCGCTCGCGGACCTCCGTCGTCAGGAGTGGATATCCTGCGTGTTCGAAAGAGATTTTGAGATCGTCGCTTATCTTGCCCGGCCTTAGAGCATTCGGGGTGTGCGTACCGCAATGGCGGGCACCATAAGCCGAGGAAACCCTGTTGTCCGATACGCGTCGAGCCGTTATCGGGGCATGTGAAAGCGGCATATCAACCGCGACGAGGTTGACCTTGCATCCGCCAAGCGCTTCGGCGGCGTCCAGAAGTTTTGTTGCCTGTGCAACCGAACCACGAGGGCGGTCACTACGGGCCGACGCCTCGTATTGTCGTGCAAGAAAATGATCGTAAGAGGGGGCAACCGCGCGCAGCAGCCAGCATGAGCCATCATTGACAACCAGTGCGACGCCGGTCGGTTCGGTCGCCGTCCAGGCGGCGTCAATTCCCAATATCGCCCTCATACACCACGTCCGGATTCCGTCGCACGCGGGATCGCGTCACCCCTGCCCTACAAACGAAAAATAACCCCACGCAGCCACGAAGAACGCGATCACGGCCACGATCGTCAGGGCCTTCTTCGCTTTTGGCCCCATTGGTTCGCGTGGCTTCTTCGGCGGCACCGGTTTGCGGAACTTCACCACGTTGTCGTTCATTTCATCATCGTCCTGAATGTCGCTGCTGAAACCTCTGCCGCATCGGTGGCATCGGTCTTTCCAATTCCTATCTTTAGCAGACCAGAACTATCATAAATATTACCAAGTTTTCACTTCACCCTTGAGGCAAGCTATGTCACTTCCCACAATCAGAGGAATACAACGGCGACAGATGGACGGACAAACCGCAGAGCGGAAACAACCCTCTGTGGCATTTTGAAATTTGCGAGTGACGAGAATGAATGACGCCAATGGCAATGGCCGCGACACACCAGACAGCCAGCCCGATCTGCGTGAGATTCTGGGAACGAACCGAAACGGCAGGAAGAAGAAATCGCGCCGCTATCTTTATGCGGCCGCCTTCCTCGTGCTGGTTGGCGGTGGCCTTGGTTATTATTACCAGTCGCGCGCCGCAGGCGTTGCTTATAACTACACGACGGAAGCCGCGCGTCAGGGCGATCTCTCGGTCATCGTCACCTCCACCGGCTCCGTTCAGCCGACGGATCAGGTCGATATATCAAGCGAATTGTCCGGCACGGTACGCAAGGTCAACGTCACCTATAATACCCCGGTCAAGGCTGGAGACGTTTTGGCGGAGCTGGATACCAACAAGCTGGAGGCCGACGTCCAGAGCGCCCGTGCCAAGCTAGCCTCCGCCAAAGCCAATGTGCTGAAGGCGCGCGCCGATCTCGGCTCGGCAAAGACGTCCATGGAGCGCCTGCGATCCCTGGTGCAGAACCGTGTGTCCAGCCAGCAGGATCTGGATGCGGCACAGTTCACCCACGATGCCGCCGCTGCGACGCTGGAGGTAAATGAGGCAACCGTGCTTTCGGCGGAGGCGGATCTGCGGCTCGCCGAGGTCAATCTCGGCAAGGCCAAGATCGTCTCACCCATCGATGGCGTCATCCTCACCCGCAGCGTAGACCCCGGCGCCACCGTCGCCTCCTCGCTGAACGCGCCGGTTCTCTTCACCATCGCCGGCGATCTGCGCCACATGGAATTGCAGGTTTCGGTTGATGAGGCCGATGTCGGCAAGGTCGAGACCGGGCAGAAAGCCACCTTCAACGTCGATGCCTATCCTGACCGTAGTTTTCCGGCCGAGATAGAAACCGTTCGTTTCGCCTCTGAAACCGTTTCCAACGTTGTGACCTACAAGGGCATCTTGACGGTCGACAATGCGGAGCTGCTGCTGCGCCCCGGCATGACGGCGACGGCCAATATCGTCGTCGAGGAAATCAAGGACACGCTGCTGGTGCCGAATTCGGCACTGCGATATACGCCGCCGCGCGAATCCGCCTCCCGTGGCGGCGGGCTGATGAGCCTGTTCCGCCCTCCCCGCATGGGCCGATCGCAGGGCCGCGACGCCGCGAAGGCGGTGACGGGTAAACGAACGGTATGGGTGCTGCGCAACAACAATCCGGTCTCCGTCGCCATCGAAACCGGCTCCACAGATGGTCAGCATACCGTGGTGAAATCGGGCGAACTGAAAGTCGATGACCAGGTGATTACCGACGCAACGGCCCGCAACGCCGGTTGACGCAGGAGAACCGCATGCAACAGCCGCCGCTCATCGAATTTCGCGATGTCGTCAAGCAATATGGACGCGGCGAAGCGACGATTCGTGCGCTCGATGGCGTCAGCCTTTCCATTCGTGAAAAGGAATTCGTCGCCATCATGGGTCCATCAGGCTCCGGCAAATCCACTTCGATGAACATCATCGGCTGCCTGGATGTGCCAACAGCTGGCGAATATCTTTTTCAGGGCGTGCCGACCAGCGGCTTCGACAATGAGCACCTGACGCTGCTGCGCCGTCACATGCTGGGTTTCGTGTTTCAGGGCTTCAATCTTCTCTCCCGCACCTCGGCGGTGGAAAATGTCGAGTTGCCACTGGTCTATCGCGGCATGAAGGCCTCGGAACGGCGCGAGCGCGCCATGGAGGCGCTGGCGCAGGTGGGACTGAAGGGCCGCGAGGATCACACCACGCAGGAGCTTTCCGGCGGCCAGCAGCAGCGTGTGGCCATTGCACGCGCCATCGTCACCCGCCCCGCTCTGCTTCTGGCTGACGAACCGACCGGCAATCTCGATACGAAGACCAGCAACGAGATCATGGATCTGATCACCGCGCTCAACCGCGACAGAGGCATCACCGTCGTCATGGTTACCCATGAAGAGGATATCGCCGCCCATGCGGGACGCCTGCTGCGTTTCGTCGATGGCCACCTCGCCTCCGATAGCGCAGCAGATAAAAAGGAGACATCCGATGTTCTTTGAAACGTCGCGTCTTGCGCTGCGCGCCATCAGCCGCAACATCTTACGCTCCTTCCTCACCGTGCTCGGCGTCGTCATCGGTGTGGCCGCCGTCATCGCCATGGTCACCATCGGCAACGGCACCACGGAACAGGTGAAATCCGAACTGTCGCGGCTCGGCACCAACATGCTGTTCGTGCGCCCTGGCCAGTTTGGCCCCGGAAGGGCAAGCACCGAGGCCAAGCGCTTCGATGATCGCGATGTCGAGGCCATCCGCAACCAGATATCAGGCATCCGCGCCGTCGCGCCGCAAAACCGCAGCTCTGCGGCAACCGTCATTTTTGGCGGCAAGAACCACCAGACGAGCGTCATCGGCACCACCAATGATTATCTGATCGCCCAGGACTGGACGATCGCGCTGGGTCGTGACTTCCAGCCCGCCGAAGATCGCGGCGGCCAGATCGGCTGCATCATCGGCGAAACCGTGCGTCAGGAACTGTTTGGAGCGGAAAACCCTGTGGGGCAGACGATCCGCGTCAGCAACATCTCCTGCCCCGTCATCGGTGTGCTGGCGAGAAAAGGCCAGTCCGGCCTCGGCGACGATCAGGACGACACCATCATCATGCCGCTCAAAATCCACCAGCGACGCATCGGCGGCACCACCACCATCTCCTCGATCATGGTTTCGGCGCAGGATGGCGTTTCCACCGCCAAGGTGCAGAGCGACTTGCAGAACCTGCTGCGCGAACGCCGCCGCATCAACATCGGCCGCGAGGATGATTTCACTGTCAACGACATGACGCAGATCGCCTCGGCCATGACCGGCACGACGACGCTGCTGACCGGGCTTCTCGGCGCGGTAGCGGCCGTCAGCCTGCTGGTCGGCGGTATCGGCATCATGAACATCATGCTGGTTTCGGTAACGGAACGCACCCGTGAGATCGGCATTCGCCTTGCCATCGGCGCGCTGGAAAAACAGGTGCTGACCCAGTTTCTGGTGGAAGCGGTCATGCTGTCGGCCTTCGGCGGCATCGTCGGCATCCTCACCGGCCTCGGCCTTGCTTATGCCGTTGTGGGTTATCTCAATGTGCCCTTCGTCACCAGCCCGTCCATCATCTTCCTCGCCTTCGCCTTTTCGGCGGCCATCGGGGTGATATTCGGCTATTTTCCCGCGCGGCGGGCGGCGAGCCTGAGCCCTATCGAAGCCCTGAGACACGAGTGAGACGAGCCGTCGAGGCTGCAATGGCCTCAACGGAAACGGTTCATGATTTACGGAGAGTTTAGATGTTCAAATCGGTATCGGATAGCGCCGCTGCCGCAGACGGCGGTTCGCTTGCGCTCTTCGTGGAACGAATTGACGGACAAACGGAACTGTTTGTGATCAATCGCTCCCTCGCGTCCCGCGGAACGCCCGACTACGACGAAGTCAGCTCTAGCCTTCGGCCACTTCGCGAGGAGGATTGCGGAAAGATTGCAGCAGCTCTCGAGCCGCTTTTGAAAACCACGCCATCGATTCATCCGCTGGCGGATTTTATCGATACGTTGAAACAGCAATCATCCCGCTGATCGGAAAAATGGCGCAGCCTATCAAACGCTGGCTTCAGCCTCGCGCTGTTTCGCAAGCGCCGCGAGATCCGCAGGCTTCAACTCAACCGATTCACCGCAGCCGCAGGCAGAGGTCTGGTTCGGATTGTTGAAGGTAAAACCGGAGCGCATCTTGGTCACTTCGAAATCCATCTGCGTACCGAGCAGATAAAGCACGGCGGAAGGCTGAACCCAGACTTTAGCGCCTTCGAACTCTACCAGATCGTCCTTCGCATCCGGCTCGGTCACGAGGTCGATGGTATATTCCATGCCCGCGCAGCCGCCCTTCTTGATGCCGACACGCACGCCCTTGGCATCCGGTCCGGAATTTTCGACGATCGCCTTAACGCGCGAGGCCGCAGCCCCGGTCATGGTCATGATTGCAAAGCCCATGGGCCCATTCTCCTTCGACAATCGAGTTCAAGGCTCGATGCTTATGGAATTCAATTTAAGTTCGCCCGACGATGTCATCAAGGGATGACACCAGTCAAAATCAAATCAGTACCAGCCGACGGCGACCTGCGCTTCTTCCGACATGCGGTCCGGCGTCCACGGCGGATCGAAGGTCATCTCGACGGTAACACCGGAAACACCTTCGACGGCGCCAACGGCGTTCTCCACCCAGCCCGGCATTTCGCCGGCGACGGGGCAACCGGGTGCGGTCAGCGTCATGACGATCTTGACCATCCGGTCGTCTTCGATATCGATCTTGTAGACCAGCCCGAGCTCGAAGATATCAGCCGGAATTTCCGGGTCATACACGGTCTTCAGCGCCGCGATCACATCGTCGCTGAGGCGTGCAAGCTCATCCGGCGGAATGGTGGATACCTTTTCCTGAGCTTCGGTCGCATCCTGGGTTTTTGCAGTGGCATCGGCAGTCATGGTCTTAAACCTCAATCCTGATTTCAGCTGCGATATCAGGCGAAAAATTTGCGCGCATATTCCAGCGCCTCGACAAGAGAGTCTACTTCGGCGCGGGTATTGTAAAGGCCGAACGATGCCCGGCATGTGGAGGTGACGCCGAAGCGTTTCAAGAGCGGCATGGCGCAATGGGTGCCGGCCCGCACGGCAACGCCGCGCCGGTCGATCACCATCGAGACATCATGGGCATGAATGCCCTCAAGCTCGAAGGAAAAAATGCCGCCCTTGTCAGGCGCATTGCCGATGATGCGCAGCGAATTGATCTCGCGCAGACGCTCTGCGGCATAGGCGGCAAGATCGGCCTCGTGTGCTGCAATCGCGGCGCGGCCGAGATTGTCCATGTAATCCAGCGCATAACCGAGGCCGATCGCCTGCACGATGGGCGGCGTGCCGGCTTCGAAACGATGCGGCGGCTCGTTATAGGTCACATTGTCTTCGGTAACGTCGAGGATCATCTCGCCGCCGCCCTGGAACGGCCGCATCTCGCGCAGCCGGTCTGCCTTGCCATAGAGCACGCCGATGCCCGAGGGGCCGTAAAGCTTGTGGCCGGTCATCACATACCAGTCGCAATCGATATCGCGCACATCCACCGGCATGTGAACCGCACCCTGCGATCCATCGATCAGCACCGGAATGCCACGTTCATGCGCGATGCGGCAGATTTCTTTCACCGGCACGATGGTACCGAGCGCATTCGACATATGGGTGATGGCAACGAGCTTGGTGCGCTCCGTCAGGCTCTGCTCGAAAGCTTCGATATGAAATGCACCATCATCGTCAACCGGCACCCAGATGAGCTTCGCACCCTGCCGCTCGCGGATGAAATGCCAAGGCACGATATTGGAATGATGCTCCATGATCGAGATGACGATCTCGTCGCCCTCACCGATCTTGGGCATGCCGTAACCATAGGCAACCGTATTGATCGCTTCGGTGGAGGATTTGGTGAAGACGATCTCGTCCACCGAACAAGCATTCAGGAAACGGCGCACTTTTTCGCGCGCCGCCTCATAGGCATCGGTTGCGGCATTGGAGAGGAAATGCAGGCCGCGATGCACATTGGCATATTCGTTCGCATAAGCATGCGAAACGGCGTCGATCACCACCTGCGGTTTTTGAGCGGACGCGCCATTGTCGAGATAGACCAGCGGCTTGCCATAGACCTCGCGCGACAGGATCGGGAAATCCCGGCGCACGGCTTCGATGTCATAAGGGGCCGCCATTGCGGTCTGGTCCATTTCTCGGGCCCTTTCATGGTGCTCTTCTGGAGAGCTCCGGGTTTCGCACAGCGTACCGCTGCTTCACGTCATCCTCGGGCTTGCCCCGAGGATCTATCCACGTCTACGCTTATCAAACCGGCGTAGATCCTCGGGACAAGCCCGAGGATGACGACGGAGAGGTTGCTAAGCGTGTTTTTCGAGCCAGCCGGAAATGATCGTCTCCAGCGCCTCTACCAGATTTTCTTCTTCCAGTTCCTCGACGATTTCGGCGACGAAAGCGTTGACGAGCATCGCCCGTGCCTTCGCCCGCGGAACGCCGCGCGCCATCAGGTAGTAGAGATGGTTGTCGCTGATATCGGCAACCGTCGCACCATGGCCGCACTGAACGTCGTCAGCGAAGATTTCCAGTTCCGGCTTGGCCGAGAACTCGCCATCGTCAGACATCAGAAGTGTGTTGCACGCCATCTTCGCATCGGTCTTCTGCGCATCCGGTGCGACCCGGATCATGCCCTGGAAAATGCCCTTCGCGCGGTCGAACACCACGTTGCGGAACACTTCCGTCGAGGTCGTGTTCGGCACGTTGTGGCCGAGAACCATCGTCACGTCCGTATGGGTTTCGCCACCCAGAAGATTGACGCCGCGAACGATGAGATCAGTGCCCTCACCCTCCACATCGATGCGTAGTTCCTGACGCACCAGCTTGCCGCCGGCATTGACCAGGAAGAGACGCAGCTTGGCTTCCGCACCAAGCTTGATGCGCAGCTGACCAAGGTGAATATCGGCGGCACCCTGCTGTTGCAACAGAATCCAGGTTGCTTCCGCGCCGTCCTCAACGATGATATCGCTGACTGAGGAGACCAGCGCCGCATCAGATGTCACCGAAAGGTGACGTTCGATAACGGTCGCTTTCGAACCCTTGCCAAAGCGCACCGGGAAGCGGCTGTGAACCTGGCCTGCGCCATGGATCGCCTGCAATTCGATCGGTTTGTCGAGCTCAGCATCCGCGGGAATTTCGACCACGACGCCGTCACGCACGAAGCTGCCATTGATGCGGCCAATCGTGTCATCCTTGCTGGCTTCCGCCAGACCTGCGGCGGCAGAGCCGTCGAGAAGGCTGTCGGCAAAACGCGATACGCTGACGCCATCGACCTTGCCGATATCGGCCGTACCGTGCAGCACATAAGCGACGGACGAACCGGCGACGACAGATGTCGCTTTCTCGATCACAGGTGCGGGCCGGTCTTCGGGAACCGTGCGCAGCAGGCTCTTCAGATCGGTGTAGTGCCAGGCCTCGATGCGGCGGGTCGGAAGACCGCCGGTCTTCAGATCGTCGAACAGCACGTCACGCGCGGCAACCACGGCGCCATCGCCGGGAAGCTCGCTGAACTTGGCGGTGTAGGCATCGACCAGCGCGGTTTCCGCTGGCGTCAGCCGGTTGGTAGCTTGAATGTTCATGGACATCACCTCCTGGCCTTCGATCAGGCCGCTTCACCGATGATGTCGGCGTAACCGTTGTTTTCCAGTTCCAGCGCGAGAGCCTTGTCACCCGAGCGGATGATCTTGCCCTTGTAGAGAACGTGCACGCTATCGGGCACGATGTAATCGAGCAGGCGCTGATAGTGTGTGATGACAACGGTGGCACGATCCGGCGACTTCAGCGCGTTGACGCCGTCAGCCACGATCTTCAGCGCGTCGATGTCGAGGCCGCTATCGGTTTCGTCGAGAACGCAGAGTTTCGGCTCCAGAAGCGCCATCTGCAGGATTTCGGCGCGCTTCTTCTCACCACCGGAGAAACCGACGTTGAGCGGACGCTTCAGCATCTCCATGTCGATCTTCAGATCGCCGGCGGCTTCCTTGACGCGGCGGATGAAGTCCGGCGTGGTCAGCTCCGACTCGCCGCGCGCCTTGCGCTGCTCGTTCATCGCAACCTTCAGGAACTGCATGGTGGCAACACCGGGAATTTCGACCGGATACTGGAAGGCAAGGAAGATGCCCTTGGCAGCGCGCTCGGCAGCATCCAGTTCCAGGATGCTTTCGCCGTTATAGAGAATGTCACCGGAGGTGACTTCGTAGTCCTCACGGCCCGACAGGATATAGGACAGCGTCGACTTGCCGGAACCGTTCGGCCCCATGATGGCAGCAACCTCGCCAGCGGCAACCTTCAGGTTGAGACCCTTGATGATCTCGGTTTCGGTATCGGCGATCTTTGCGTGCAGGTCGATGATTTCAAGCATGGTATTGTTCCTGTTCATGGTGCGGTTTCAAGGACCGCCTCGTAGACCCGGTTTGCGGGTCGCTCTCAATTCTCACATCCGTCATCCTCGGGCTTGTCCCGAGGATCCAGGGGTGGGTTGTCTCTGCTCAGGCCAAGGGCCGTAGATCCTCGGGTCAAGCACGAGGATGACGCCGAACAAGGGTCAGCCCACGCTTCCTTCCAGCGAAATGCCGATCAGCTTCTGCGCTTCCACGGCAAATTCCATCGGCAACTCCTGAATGACTTCCTTCACGAAGCCGTTGACGATGAGCGCGATGGCCGCTTCCTCGGGAATGCCGCGCTGCAGGCAATAAAACAGCTGGTCTTCGGAAATCTTCGACGTCGTCGCCTCATGCTCGAAGTGAGCGGAGGAATTCTTTGCCTCGATATAGGGCACGGTATGCGCGCCGCACTTGTCGCCGATCAGCAGCGAGTCGCACTGCGTGAAGTTGCGCGTGTTCGTCGCCTTGCGGTGGGCCGAGACCTGGCCGCGATAGACGTTTTCCGAGAAACCGGCGGCGATGCCTTTGGCGATAATGCGGCTCGACGTGTTCTTGCCGAGATGGATCATCTTGGTGCCACTATCGATCTGCTGGTGGCCGTTGGAAACCGCGATCGAATAGAACTCGCCACGGCTGTCATCGCCGCGCAGGATGCAGGACGGGTATTTCCAGGTGATGGCCGAGCCGGTTTCCACCTGCGTCCACGAGATCTTCGAACGGTTGCCACGGCAATCGCCGCGCTTGGTCACGAAGTTGTAGATGCCACCCTTGCCTTCCTTGTCGCCCGGATACCAGTTCTGGACGGTGGAATATTTGATTTCGGCATCATCAAGCGCCACGAGTTCGACAACGGCGGCGTGAAGCTGGTTCTCGTCTCGCTGCGGTGCCGTGCAGCCTTCCAGATAGGAAACGTAAGCGCCTTCTTCGGCAATGATCAGCGTGCGCTCGAATTGGCCAGTGTTCTTCTCGTTGATGCGGAAATAGGTGGAAAGCTCCATCGGGCACCGCACGCCCTTCGGCACGAAGACAAAGGAACCATCGGTAAAGACGGCCGAGTTCAGCGTGGCGTAGAAATTGTCCGTCGTCGGAACGACAGAGCCCAGATATTTCTTCACCAGCTCCGGATGCTCGCGCACGGCTTCCGAAATCGACATGAAGATCACGCCGGCCTTCGCCAGTTCCGCCTTGAAGGTAGTGACGACGGAGACGCTGTCGAACACGGCATCCACCGCAACCTGACGCTTTTCGACGCCAGCGAGGATTTCCTGTTCTTTCAGCGGAATGCCGAGCTTTTCATAGACCTTCAGCAGCTCCGGGTCGACTTCATCGAGCGACTTCGGGCCGGGGGTGCTTTTCGGCGCAGCGTAATAATAGAGATCGTTGAAGTCGATCTTGGGGTAGCTGACACGTGCCCAGGTCGGCTCTTCCATCGTCAGCCAGCGCTTGTAAGCCTCAAGACGCCATTCCAGCATCCATTCCGGCTCCTGCTTCTTGGCCGAGATGAAACGGATCACCTCTTCCGAAAGGCCCTTCGGGGCCTTGTCCACTTCGATATTGGTTTCGAAGCCGTATTTATACTGGTCCACATCGATCTGGCGGACCTGATCGATCGTTTCCTGAACCGCTGCCATGTCGTTCTCCAATCTCGCCGGAGCCAAGGTCCGGTGGCTTGTCAACGTATCAAGGCGGAAAGCCGCCTTATTCATCTTCGGGCAAATCGCTCCGAGCCGTCGGCCGGGGCAGAGCTTATACCCATGTAGGTGCGGGATGGCGCTTTTCACACATCCCGGCAAGCGGAAAATTGCTATTCCGCAATTCTTTGCCGCATTTTAAGCGGCCTGACCGGACAGCTTGCGCCGTCCGGCAATTTTTGCAAACGCCGCAAGCGTCCTGTCGATATCGCCCTCGTCAGTTGCGTGACCGAGGGAAATCCTGAGCGCGCCGAGCTTGGGATCGTGCCCCATCGCGCTCAGCACATGGCTTTCGCCCACCTTGCCCGATGAGCAGGCCGAGCCGGCGGAAAGTGCGATACCTTCTATATCGAAGGCGATCTGCCCGGTCTCGGCCTTCAAGCCCGGAAGCGTGAAAAACGTGGTGTTGGCGACGCGCATGACATCCTCACCGTGGATGATCACATCAGGCGCGTTCAGCCGCATACCGTTTTCCAACCGCTCCCGTAGCGCGAAAAGACGCGCCGCCTCGGCCTCGACATTCCGAGCAGCAACAGCGGCTGCAGCACCAAAACCAATAACAGACAGAGTATTTTCCGTACCTGAACGATGGCCCTTTTCCTGCCCGCCACCATGGATCAGCGGCTTCGGCATCATCACCTCGCCGCGCGAAATGAGAGCGCCGGCACCCTTCGGGCCGCCGAGCTTGTGAGACGAAATCACAATAAAATCGGCATCGAGCGCGCTTATATCGAGCGGTATACGGCCGGCCGCCTGAACAGCATCGACAACCATCAAACCGCCTGCCGCATGAACCAGCCGCGCCGCTTCCGTCACGGGCTGGAGAATGCCGGTCTCGTTATTAACCAGCATGCAGGCGACCAACGGCAGGCCAGCGGATTTATCATGCGAGGACAACAGCCCCTCAAGTGCCACGAGATCGAGAACACCGGCTGACGTTACGGGAATTTCCGTTACGTTATCCTTGTGGAACCGGCCGCCTTCGCGGAAAGCCGGGTGCTCGATCGCAGATACATAAAGATGGCTCACCCGGACCGGACTGCGCCCCATTTTGAAATCCGGTGTCAACACCAGATTGGAAGCTTCCGTCGCGCCGCTGGTGAATGTGACATGGGAGGCCTCAGCACCGGTCAGCACCGCAACTTCGCGGCGGGCAGTCTCGATTGCGGCGCGGGCCGCCCGGCCTTCGCGGTGCACGGAAGACGGGTTACCAGCCACGTCGAGCGCAGACACAAGAACCTCCCGCACGGCCGGCAGAAGCGGCGCCGTGGCGTTCCAGTCCATATATGTGCGCGTCAAAACCGTCATGGCGGTGAGGCTTTATCCAATCTTCCATGCGCAAAAACGCATTTTTCTTGAAATTACAGTTGCGCTTGCCTTATGACACGGTCCGAGTGCTTAAGCACACGCAAAGTTTCGAATTATTCTAAACTGCGTTCTAGAAAAGATGACACAGTTCGTCAAGTCTTCTCATGGGTAGAATGCGGTTGGAGAATGAAAAAACACGACCGGAGTACCAATGCCCGAAGTCATCTTTAACGGCCCTGCGGGTCGCCTCGAAGGCCGTTATCAACCCTCCAAGGAAAAGAGCGCGCCGATAGCGAT
>JAEXMK010000113.1 GCA_023444445.1 Pseudomonadota bacterium
AAAATCCTTTTGCTACATGCACCCCCGTCGGCGCAAGTCGACGCCTACCACGATGCGGTCGTGGCGGAATTGGTAGACGCGCAGCGTTGAGGTCGCTGTGGGGCAACCCGTGGAAGTTCGAGTCTTCTCGACCGCACCAAAGAAACCCGCTTCGGCGGGTTTTTTCTTTTTAGCCAATTGCTTAGCTCTCAGCTTTCTGGACGCCGACAGGCTCATCGGACCGAAATGGGCAAGGCCCCGGTCATGCCGAAGTGATTTTCTGCACAGCTATGTCATTAAATTTCGGGGCGGCAAATCATGCGATTGCCGCCATCACGGCTCGCTGCGCGCTAGCGTCGGATAATATTCGATGCTGTCCCGTTTCCCTGATGGTTGCCATCGCCGACGCGATAGGGATCGCCGTCCATGACCTGATCCATCCGCCATTGACTTCCGCGATATGGGCTCTCCCAGGTTTGGCATCCTGTGAGAGCGACTGTCACTATCAGCATTCCTAGAGCCAGAGTGGATCGTCGCATATTGGCCTCCTTCGAAATTTCTTCAGTGGATTATGTAGGAGCTGGTTTCCGCCTTTGCGATATCTCGTCGACATTTATCGGTCCGCCGAAAGAGCATGCGTGCCAAACCGCGAATAAATTTCGGTGGATATCAATGCACGCTCTGGTGGCTTGTTGTTCGACCCTAATAAAACAAGGGGTGGAATATCAGAGGTGTGATGTTAGCTTTTGTCAGGAAAAAATGTCTGGGGGTTTTCGTGCTGGGAGACAAGACGGATTCAGACAACGCGCTTGGCTACTTCATGTGGAGCATTTCCGATAACCGGCTGATCATGGATGCGGTCACGGCGGAATGTCATGGTTTTTCCCAGGAGGTTGCGTCGCGCGGCGTGACGATCGAGGAGATTCTGGAGAGAATCGATTTCGAAATGCGTGACCAGGTGGCGCAGGCGATTTTTGAGAGCATTACGACAGGTGTCTTTTTCGACCAGCGTTACAAGGTTCATCTGCCTGATGGTTCGAGCCGTTGGATCGTGGCGAAGGGGAGGGCGATTTTTGACGCTGATAATACGCCGTTTCTCGGCATCGGCAGCGTCCGGGACATCACCGTCAAGAAGGCTTTTCAGTTCGAGCCTCGCCAGTAGCGATAAGGTCGGCGACCACTGCGCGTAAAAAAGGCGGCTTTCGCCGCCTTTTTCGCTCCGCCGGGACATCAGAAAACGGCGAGATATTTCAGTAGCGAAATAATACCGATTATGATGACAATCACCTGGGCGATCTGTTTTGCACCGCCGCCTACCGGCAGTCGCGCGATGAGCCACAAGACGAGCACGATCACCAGGAAGGTGATGAGAATGCTGACGAGCGTAGATGTAACCATATGTCCCAGCTCCCTGTAAAATAAAGGTTCAACGGTCGTTCACCGTCGTGTGAATAAAAAGCGCCAAACGGTTTTTTGTTCCATACGGTTGGTTGCGCGCGATTAAATTTGGATTCTCTTGATGGTGGATGGTGCAAAAGTGAAGTCGAGACCGGTGGGCGCTAAGGCCAAAGTCGGGCGGCTTGGCCGGCCGACGGTTTCGACGGTGACCGACGGTTCTCTGGAGATCGTGACAGGTGTCTCGGAGCCCGGCTTCAACCCGATCGATCTTCTTTATTCGTCGCTTGCAGCTTGCCTTGCACTGAGCGCCCGGATTGCGGCAAGCCGGTTGGGAGTGCTTGATCGCTTCGAAGGCGTCGCCGTCGACGTGTCAGGGGAAAAATCCGCAGACGAGCCCTATCGTATTCTTCGTTTCGATATCAGCATCGAGATAACAGGCGCTTTCGATGAAGTGGCCCGCGCCGCAATCGCTCATATGGCGGAGGATATCTGTACCGTCAGCAACACGCTGAAGGGCAATGCGGAATTTGCGCTGTCGATAACTGGCTGACCGTCACGGTTTTCGGGATTTTTCCCACTTCTTCACCAACCGGTCGCGCTTGAGCTTGGAGAGGCGCTTCAGCCAAAAAATACCGTCAAGCTGGTCGATCTCGTGCTGGATGCAGATGGAGTGGAATCCTTGGGCGGTCTCCGCGTGTTCTACGCCATTTATGTCCTGAAACCTTACCTCGACCGTAGAAGGCCGCTCCACCTCGTCGGTGAAGCCCGGCATCGACACGCTGCCTTCAACATGCCGCATGGTTTGAGGGGAATGGCTGATGATTTCGGGATTGATGTAGGTTAGGACGGTTCCCGGCGTCAGCTCGAGCACGAAGACGCGCTGCAGCACACCAATATGGGCCGCTGTGATGCCGACGCCGGGAGCGGCGCGCATCGTGTCGATCAGATCAGTGACCAGTTGCCGCAGATGGTCGTCAAAAGCCGTAACCGGCGCGCAGATCTCGGAAAGACCAGCATGGGGGTAGGGCAGGATCAGCCTGATCGCCAAGGAATGCTCCTTCGTTTCAAATGCGCAAGCATGGGGCGGCAAGCGCCCGTCCTTCAGCGCTGACCTCCAGAAAGCTGCGCTGGGTCCAGGGGTCTCGTTTCGTCACCCGCAGGAAGCGGGGCGACAGGCTTGTGATTTCGCGCAGAACGAGGGCATGCGCAAGCCCCAGCCGGTTGGCGATGCTGCGGCTATCGGTTGCAATGTCCTGATGGATCGCAAGAAGGATTGCGGCTCCCGCCGCTGTCAGCGCTGGGGAGGATTGCTGGAGTTTTCCCACAGCCGCCAGAAATGCCGCTGCGGATCGTTCTTCATCCATCAGGCGACATCTCGCTCACGGGGCATCCGGTTCATCGGGCATCGGCGAGCAGGCGGACGGAAACCAACACCGATTTCGATGTCGGCGTGAAGCTGCCTTCGCCGTGGCTCGCCAGAGGCACCAGCACGTTCAGTTCCGGATAATAACCACCGACGCTGCCGCGCGGGATATTATAGGGCACCAGACGGAAGTTCCTGGCGATGCGCTCCACCCCGTCGCCATATTCGCCGATAACATCGACACGCTGGCGGGAATGGGCGCCAAGCGCCTCCATATCCTGGGGGTTCATGAAAATGACCTGGCGCTCGCCATAGACACCGCGATAGCGGTCATCCATGCCGTAGATTGTTGTGTTGTATTGATCATGGCTGCGGAAGGTTTGCAGGACGAAGAGATTGTCGCGGGTCAGCGCCTGCTGGTGCTCGGTCTTTTCGGGCAGGGGGCCGCTATAGAAGGTGGCCTTTTTCGCCGGCGTGTTCCACTGCCGTTCGGCGGCCGCGTTGCGCAGATGAAAACCGCGGGGAACGCGGACTCGCTCGTTGAAATTGTCGAAACCCGGAACGACCCGTTCGATCATGTCGCGGATGAGGTCGTAATCATCGGCGAGCGCCTTCCAGTTCACATTGATATTGCCGAGCGTCGCTTCGGCAATGCCAGCGATGATGGCGACTTCCGAGCGAAGCATATCCGAGGCCGGCGGATTGATACCGCCGGAGCCATGCACCATGCTCATGGAATCCTCGACGGTGACGATCTGCGAGCGACCGGCCGGATTGCGGTCGATTTCCGTTCGGCCGAGGCAGGGCAACACGAAGGAGGTTTCGCCCGGCACCAGATGCGAGTGGTTGAGCTTGGTGGCGATGTTAACGGTGAGCCTCTGTTTTTCGAACGCCTTGACGATCAGCGGGCTGTCGGGCGTTGCCCGCAAGAAGTTTCCACCGAGCGCGATGAAGCTCTGCGCCCTGCCATCCAGCATGGCTGCCACGGCCTCAACGGTATTGTGGCCGGGCTTGCGCGGCATGGGAACCCCAAGCTCGTTTTCCAGTGCATCAAGAAGTGCCGGCGGTGCTTTCTCGTCGATGCCGACGGTGCGGTCGCCCTGCACGTTGGAATGGCCGCGCACCGGGCAGAGGCCAGCGCCGGGACGGCCGACATTGCCCCGCAGCAGCATGAAATTGGTGATTTCGCGAACGATGATGACCGAATGGCGGTGCTGGGTGACGCCCATGGCCCAGGTGGCGATGACGGAATCGGCATTCATGTAGATGCCGGCGGCTTCCTCTATTTGCGCGCGGGTCACGCCGGACTGGTCGAGAATACTCTCCCAGCTCGTTGCATCGACGGCGGCGCGATAGGCCTCGAATTCGGCCGCATGTTCGGCAAGGAAGTCGTAGTCGATGATGGCGGGCTCGCCCGCCGCCCTTGCGGCATCATCGGCGGCAAAGACCGCCTTGCTCATGCCGCGCACCGCCGCCATGTCACCGCCCTGACGCGGCTGGTAATAGTTGGTGGCGATCTTTGTGCTGCTGCCGGTGATCATTTCGATCTTGTCCTGCGGGTCGGCGAAACGCTCCAGACCCTTTTCCCGGATGGGATTAAAGACGGCGATACGAGCACCGCGGAGGGCGGCGCGGCGCAGGTCACCCAGCATGCGGGGGTGGTTGGTGCCGGGATTTTGCCCGATGACAAAAATGGCGTCTGTCTGTTCGAAATCCTCGAGCAGCACCGTGCCCTTGCCGACGCCGATCGATTCCTTCAGGCCGACGCCGCTTGCTTCGTGGCACATGTTGGAGCAATCGGGAAAATTATTGGTGCCATATAGCCGCACCATCAACTGATAGAGAAAGGCGGCCTCGTTGGAGGCGCGGCCGGATGTGTAGAATTCCGCGCGGTCGGGGCTGTCGAGGCTCTTGAGGATGCGGCCTATCTCGGTAAAGGCATCGTCCCAGGAGACGGGCAGATATTTGTCGCTCGCCCGGTCATACCGCATCGGATGGGTGAGGCGACCCTGTTTTTCCAGATCATAATCAGACCAGCCACGCAGTTCGCAGACGGTGTGGCGGGCAAAGAAATCCGGTGGTACCCGGGCCTCGGTCGCTTCCCATGACACCGCCTTGACGCCGTTTTCGCAAAACTCGAAGGAGGAACCGTGTTCGGGGTCGCCCCAGGCGCAGCCCGGGCAGTCGAATCCGTCCGGCTGGTTGGTCTTTAAAAGTGTGCGGGCGCCGGAAATTGGCGCACCGGATTCCAGCAGGCGTTTACCGACGCTTTTGAGTGCGCCCCAGCCTCCTGCGGCGGAGGATGCCTTGCCTATGAAATCCGTCTTGCTCATGGTCATGATTCCCGGGATGTGTCTTCTTGCGCCCGCCTGCCAGCGTTTGCCGTTTGTCAAAATCAACTTCAAAAGCGCTGATCCACATCGCCTGTCAATGTCTTAATTGTGCATTGCGGTAAAACCCATATGGCCTGTTCGAAATTTGAGAAGGGAACGGCGTAAAAGGGGCGGGCGTTGTCGCAGAGCAAGCCGCAAAGATTGGCTAAACATGCTTATGGCCACGGGCTGAAACCCTGCGGACATCAGGAAGAGGAATGTTGAATGGATTTTTTGCCGCAGTCGGAATGCTTGTTCATTTGCCGCTATCCGGTTGTTGACAATATACCTTTTAACGCCATTCTGCCTGCGCATCCGTGCACTGCGGCATTTGAATACGAGGGGACGCCAGATGACAGACCGTGACGACGATCCTGTCGCGCCCGAGGACGTGAAACCCACGGAAGCGCTCTCCGATATCTACGCAGAAGACGGTTCTGTGCGCTCCGACTTTCTGACGATGGTGGGAGCGGCGATCGCTGATCGCGACCTGCTTTTCCTGCGCAAGAACGTCGCGCGGCTGCACGAATCTGAACTCGGTGACGTTCTGGAATCCATCCTGCCCGAGCAGCGTCACGCTCTCGTCAGGCTGCTGGGTTCCGATTTCGACATGACGGCGCTGACGGAGGTGGATGAAGGCATCCGTCTCGATATCGTCGACCAGATGTCGAACGAGCAGATCGCCGCCGGTATCGGCGAGCTCGATTCGGACGACGCGGTATACATTCTCGAAGACCTCGATGATGAAGACCGCGAGGATATTCTCTCGCAACTGCCGTTTACCGAACGCGTGCGGCTGATGCGGGCGCTGGACTATCCGGAGAGCTCAGCCGGTCGCCGCATGCAGACGGAATTCGTCGCCGTGCCACCGTTCTGGACCGTGGGACAGACCATCGATTACCTGCGCGAAGAGGAGGAACTGCCCGATTCCTTCACGCAGATTTTCGTCATCGACCCGACCTTCAAGCTTGTCGGGGCGCTTGATCTCGACAAGGTGCTGCGCGCCAAGCGTCAAGTGAAGATCGAAACGATCATGCACGAGACCAACCACTCCATTCCGGCCGAGATGGACCAGGAAGAGGCGGCGCAGCTTTTCGAGCAATACGACCTTCTCTCCGCCGCCGTGGTCGATAATAATGGCCGGCTGGTCGGCGTTCTCACCATCGATGACGTGGTCGACGTCATTCAGGAAGAGGCGGAGGAGGACTTGCTTCGTCTGGGCGGCGTGGGCGACGAAGAACTGTCGGATAGTATCGCCAGTACGTCGCGCTCGCGTGTGCCATGGCTTGCCGTCAATCTTATTACCGCCTTCCTCTCCGCTTCGGTCATCAGTCTGTTCGATGCGACCATCCAGCAGATCGTCGCGCTGGCAATCCTGATGCCGGCAGTGGCCGGCATGGGCGGCAATGCCGGCTCGCAGACCATGACCGTTTCGGTTCGGGCGCTTGCCACCAAAAGCCTCGATATTCACAATGCCGCCCGCATTATCCGGCGCGAGGCTGGTGTCGGTATCTTGAACGGCATGCTGTTTGGCTGCGCCATCGGCGTTGTCGCCGGTGTCTGGTTTCAGGATATCCATATCGGCGGCATCATCGCCACGGCCATGTGTCTCAACATGCTGGCCGCGGCGCTTGCCGGCATTCTTATTCCGCTGGTTCTCGACAAGTTCGGCGCGGACCCCGCCGTTTCCTCCGCTGTCTTCGTGACGGCGGTGACGGATATTGTCGGCTTTTTCGCTTTTCTCGGGATCGCGACCTGGTGGTACGGTATTTCCGGATAGCGGAGATGGGCAAAAATTGACTTTTACGTGAAGGTCAAATAATATCTTCCGACTATGAATCGGATAGGCCCTTGGACAAGTATTATAGCATAACCGAACTGACACGCGAATTCGGTGTTTCCACCCGCACCCTGCGATTTTACGAGGACGAGGGGCTGATTCACCCTGAACGTCGCGGTCGCACACGGCTTTTCCGGGCTGCGGACCGCCGCCTGATCCAGGAAATCCTGCGCGGTCGCCGTATCGGTTTTACGATCTCCGAAATTCGCGAGATCATTCACGTCTACAAGGAACCGCCGGGCGAATCGGGTCAGCTGGTGATGCTGATGAAGAAGGTCGATGAAAAGCGCGCCGAGCTTCGGCAGAAACGCAAGGACATCGAAGAGACGCTGGCGGAACTCGACAATGTCGAAGAAGCCTGTCTGACGCGCCTTGCCGAAATCGGCGTGGGGACTTGAGCGAAATTTCGGGCGTTATCAGCGCTGCGTCATCGGCTAAGAATTGATATTTCTCCTCCGTCATCCACGGGCTTGTCCCGAGTATCTGCTACCGTTCAATTTTGGGGAAGCCTGGGTAGATCCTCGGGTCAAGCCCGAGGATGTCGCCGAGTGCGAATGGGACCGCTCGCATACGTCGGCCCCATCAGCCCTTACCGCGCCTCAACCGTACACTGTTGTGCCACGTCGCTGACCTGCGTCTGCTGATCCGCGGTCAGCTTGCCTTCCATCATGATATCAAACAGGCTTTCCGCCTGTAATTTTTCCAGTGTGCAGCCGCAGAAACGCTGGCACAGTTCCACCCCGTTAGCCTGCTCGACGCAGCTTTTTTCACAGCTCGATTTGTAAAGTTCGACCTGATCAACCGGCGGGGGAGGGGCGATGAGGGAGAGCACATAAACCAAGCCGATCAGCACCGGTTGGTGGATGAGGTAGAAGGCGAGGCTGTGGCGGCCGGCACTGGCAACCAGATTGCGCGGTGAGCTTGGATTGCGAAAACGGTCCAGCCAGCCGCGTGGCGTGACGAATTGAGAAACCGCGAGGCCGCTGAGGAAGGGTGCGAGCCAGGGCAGCAGCGGCACGTAATCATTCGAGCGCGGCGGCATGGTGGAAAAGCCGATCCAGGCCAGCCATTTTGCGTTGAAAAGATCGGATTGCAGATATTGCGGCAGGATAAACGCAATGATTGCGAACAGCAGCGTCACGGGCGCGGGCGCCCGCAGGAACAGCAGTCCGACGAGGCTTGCGGCAGCGATATTGTGCAATATGCCGAAGAAAATGAAACTGTCCGGGAAGGCGAAATAGGTGGCGACGGTGATGAGCAGGGCCGAACCGGCCACCATTGCAAAACGCTTACCGAAGGACGGCCAGTTCAGACCCTTGCCATGGGCGAGAAACAGGCTGAAGCCGGCAAGAAACAGAAACGAACTGGCGATGCCGCGCGCATAGAGCTTCCAGAGACCCGTCGTTGCCGTGCCGGGTTCAAGATAGCCGAAATATTCCAGATTCCATGTGAAATGGTAGGACGCCATGGCAAGGAGCGCGAGACCCCTGAGGGTGTCCAGCCCGCCTATGCGGCCTTTGCGGCGGTTTACATTTGCGTCTGCGTCTGTGTCCATGTTTTCCGCTTTTCGAGGGGCCTACATTCACTTGGGTTCGCTTGAAATGCTGCGTGGGCTTGGCCTTTTAAGTGCGGCTATTTCAAGGCCGGTTTTCGTCCATGATGGCGCGGCGGGCTTCTGAAAAGAACTGGCGGCGCAAAAGCGCGACGATGATGATGACGGTGCTGGCGATGAAGACATAGGGGCTGATGAACCAGCCGAGATAACCGATGGACAGAAAGATCGTCCGCAGGCCGTCATTAAAGTTCTTAGCAGCGATGATGTTCATCTTTATGACGTTTTCGGCCGCGCGCTCGGCCGCTTCGCGATCCGCTCCGACATCGTGGACCATGGGAATGGCGCCGAACAGGATGGTACAATAGTTGAACAGGCGATAGGACCAGCCGAATTTGAAGAAGGAATAACCGAACAGACAGGTGAGCCCGATGACCTTCAGTTCAAAGGCCGTGCGCCCGGCGTAATGCACGAAGGGCATGTCCCGAAACACCGATTCGACCTGTTCGGTCGCGCCCAGAAGGGCGAAACATCCGCCGATGGCGAAGATGGAGGTGGAGGCGAAAAAGGCGGTTCCGTTCTGCAGGCCGGCCATGATCTGCGTGTCGATCATCTTCAGGTCGCGCTTCAGCGAATTCATGATCCAATCGCGACGGCGCCCGGACATGGCCTGATTGAGGCTGGTTCTCGAAAAAAGCGTTCTCCCTGTCGTGACATGCGTATAGGCAGCCCACAACAGGATAAAAACGACGATCGAGATATAGTCCATGATTGTCATCACGGGCAGGCCACCTTGTTGTTTGCGAATCTTCGAAAGCATATTGATTTGAAGGCTATGGCAAGGCAATGGCGGCGATGACCTTCACCAGAATTCTCTTTTGACCTTGCCGTTTCATCAATCGGTTTTTTGCTAACTTTCCGGTAACCAAGTCGCTTTATCAATCCTGTCGCGGACGACAGGTCTGCCGGTTCCGGGTCAGGTTTTGCGTACCGGTTCCGTGTGATAGTCCGGCACGGCCGACCGCCGATTGACAGGATGGCCTTTCGCCCCTAGCCTTTCATCAGGACCGGTGTTTCCGGCATCCGGGGTAACCAGGGCTTTTGATGTCCCGCATCCTGCAGGCAGGTCTTGTTTCTCCGGTCCGGTATCAGCGGCAGTCCGGCATGATCAACCGGGGGACGCCTTTTTCTACGAATCGTTCCCTTTATGACCGTCTGTCTCTGGCTTGCGACACCGCAAAGATGCCGGTCCGCTTCATTCTTTCCTTTCAGGTTTCCCATGACAGATAAAAACCGCTCCGTTTTCATTCTTGGCGGCGCGCGCTCCGGCAAATCGCGTTTCGCCGAGGAACTTGCGGGCAAGGCTGGCGGGCACCTGCATTACATCGCCACCGGCCGGGCTTGGGATGACGAAATGCGCGACCGTATCAGCCACCATCAGGAACGGCGCGGCGTTGAATGGACGACGCATGAAGCCCCTGTCGATATCGCTGCCGTTCTGCTGCGGCTCGATGACCCGGAAAACATCATCCTTATCGATTGTCTGACATTATGGCTCACCAATCTGATGATGGAAAACGCCGATATGGAAGCGGCCTTTACGGGACTGGAGACAGTGGTTGCATCGTCTCGGGCAAGGCTGATCCTCGTCTCCAACGAGGTCGGCCTCGGCATCGTGCCGGAAAACCGCATGGCGCGCGAGTTTCGCGATCACGCAGGCCGCCTGCACCAGCGAATTGCGGCCATTGCCAGTGAGGTTTATTTCGTTGCGGCAGGGCTGCCGCTAAAGATGAAGGGCTGAAATGGTCCTCAGCTAACCGCGGTCGCTCTTCTGTGACGCATCAGGGCCGAAAGCTTTCGGTCATTTCAGGCGGCGGTTCCTCTGGTGGTTGCGACCCTGATTTTGCCTTTCCGGGAGAGGTGCCGTTCATCGTCGCGAATTCGATTCTGTTCTTCTCAAAGGCATCCTTCAGCATTGAATAGGCCTTTCGACGGATGACCGATTGCTGACCACTCGGTTTTACCATCATGCCGAAACCAAGTGTCATGCCGTATTCCCCGAACTGTTCGACACCCTTGAGCTTGACCGTCTCGATGAGAAGCGGCCCGAATTCCGGATCCTCCTTCAATTCCCTGCCAATCTCGCGGGTAATCGATTTCACTTTTGAAAGGTCGGTATCGAAGGCAACGGTCACCAGAAACTTGTCGATCGACCAGTCGCGGCTCATGTTTTCGACGGCGCCGAGCGATCCGAAGGGCACCGTATAGATGGGGCCGCGGTGGTGACGCAGTTTCACCGAGCGAATGCTGAAGGACTCCACGGTTCCCTTGTAGGAACCACTCTGAATATATTCACCGACCCGGAAAGCGTCATCAATCATGTAGAAGACACCGCTGATGATGTCCTTCACCAGCGTTTGCGAACCGAAACCGATGGCGATCCCGAAAATCCCGGCAGAGGCGAGCAGGGGCCCTATGTTGACCCCAAGCTCCGACAGAACAGTCATGACACTGACGGCTCCAATCACGATCCCCAGCATGTTGCGCAGGATCGGAAGGATCGTCTGCAGCCTGTCGTCCGAGGCCGACACGCCGTGCTCTCCCGTCGCCGGAGCATTCATCTCCAGCCGGCGCGCAATGACTGTCTTGATCGCCACCCAGAAGAGGTCTGCAAAGAGCAGGACCAGGATGCCATGCAGGAGGCCGGTGAACATCGCGCTCACGGTCGATCCGCCCGGAAGCGCGCCCGGATGGTTTCGAATGAGGAACAGGAGCCATATGACAGCGGCGCCCAGCACCAGCAGCCGGACGCTGCGTTGCGCCAGAACGGGGCGGAAATCCGTCTCGGAATAGCCGCCGATGGCGGTTGCGGTTTTTCGCGCTGCTATTCCCAGAGTACCCACGGCACCGGGAAGGACCAGCGCAAAAAATCCCAGCCAGAAAAATACGCCGGCTCCCGCGATCCACAAGGCAAACAGGATGAACAGGTAAAAGGTCAAAGCTACGTCCAGCGATCGTCGGCGTTCGGTATTCGCGTCGGCCTGCGGCTGGCGCCAGACAAAATAGACGCCCAGGGCGAAGAGCGCGGCGATCATCGCATAGGAGATGAGTTTGACCACGGCAGCCATCGCTCCAAGGCTCGCAAGCGTACGAAGCACTGCCCAGCACACCATCGTAACGATCAGGAGATCGAAAGCGCGTGAGAGCCAGAATTGGCGCCGCGAATTTTGGCCGTCATTGATGACCCGTTTCAATAGGTCAACGACCGCTTTCACGAGCGGAAGGCCGATGCTGACCGCAAGCCAGGGGAGCAGAACCGCGCTCAAGAGAGGCGACCATGGGATAGTGAAGAACATGATCATTGCAGAAAGGCCATATCCCATCACCGGCAGCAGGCGTCCCGAGGCGGTCGCGAGAGCAAATTCGGCGACATTGCCGGGGAGAGCGCGCGCGGCTCGAGCGGCGGTTATCCAGTAGGTCGCGATGCAAGCTGCGATGCCCACGCCGAAAAGCAGTGCGACATGGGAAAGGAAACGCAAAGCGCCATAGGTCTCTATTTCATTGACGAGCGTTCCGCCCGCCCTCGACAATTCACCTGATATCGCCGGGGCATCACCCGCCAGTCGTGCCAGATGTTCGCGCCGCTTGCTTGCCCATTGGTCGAGCGCGCTTATTTTGCTGTCATCAGGTGCGGCGAGATCCGACGTATCAGACAGCCGCTGCGCCAGAAGGGTGCGAACATCATCCTGCCCCATGAGGTTGAGAAGCTGATCGACTTTCTGTTCGGTGGTCTGATCAGTCGGATTTGCGGGTGTTGTGGTTTGGGCGAGGACGGCGG
The DNA here is from genome assembly GCA_023444445.1 of Pseudomonadota bacterium. Taxonomy (GTDB): domain Bacteria; phylum Pseudomonadota; class Alphaproteobacteria; order Rhizobiales; family Rhizobiaceae; genus Agrobacterium. Next base: position 12,343 of record JAEXMK010000113.1, read on the forward strand.
AGGAGGAGGAAAACAGGCAAAGGGCAAGGTAAAGAGCCGGCAGGCGGGCGCAAAGCCTCAAAATGCTGGATAAAACATTCATTCCTCAACCCCACACCAGCCCGGAAGATGCCGAGCCTCCCGTGATTTCGCCAGTTTCATCGCTTCGGCCAGTGCTTCGTCAAAGGAGTCGACGAGGAGATCATGATTGATTCGACGTCTCAGAAAATCGGCCCAGCCAAATTCGGAGAAGGGAATAATCACTTTCGCATACCCTCCAGCCATGCGCAGGGCCCCGGCAAGCGATCGAAAAGGATCGTCCTCGAGATCGTTTACGTTTTTCGGGATGTCGGCGGGTTGCCGCCGCAGACCGTGTGCATCAAAGGGGTAAATCATGTTGCGATGGTCCATTACCGACCAGAACTCATCCTTGCCGAGGTGGGAAAACCTGGCGACCACGCTTGTCAGCACATGCTCCACGCCTTCCTTTGAGAGTGCAAGAACGAGATGGTGGTGATCGATGAGATAAATCCTGTCTTTGGGACCGGCGACGACCGGGACGATGTGGCTCCCCAGGAAACCGTCTCCGTCTTTTTTCCTTGTTTCACGCCACTCTTTTCTTTTCAGCTCGACCTCACGGAAGCCCACAGCGATTTGTGTCGGTCGCAGTTTATCGATGGCGATACGAGACAGGCGGGGCTCATAAACGTGCGTCATTTTTCCTCCTTGAAGCTGTCCATCGCGGCGACGGCGTCGTCAACGCTGTAGTTTGCCCGACGCAAAAGATCGTCTCCACCACCGGAGGCGACGACGTCGCGCACGGCATCATGCATTCGGGCATAACAAATCCTGATGTTGCGCCCGCGCAGGCTGGCGTCGAATTCCAGCAGCGCGTCAAGCGCTGTCGTATCGAGTTCGAATGTTTCTTCGAGGCTGATAATGACGGCCTTTATCTCCGATTTCGCGAGAATGCGGCGGGTGATTTCCGCAAATGTCGGCTCGGCATTTCCAAAGAACAGCGGCTGCGCGGGGCGCAGGACGAGCGTGCCGGCCGGCTCCGTAGCATCCGGGTGCCTGCTCACGTCAACGAAGTCATGGGTGTCGCCAAGGCGGCCAAGCATCACGATGCGCGGGGATGAAAGTCTCCGCAGAAACACGGCGAAAGACAGCACGATTGCGGCCAGCATTCCGTTCAGTACACCGAGGATCAGCACGCCGGCCGTCGCCGTCAGGGCAAGTGGAAGGTCCTGCCGCAGCCGCCACAGCCTGATAAACGGAGACGGATCAAGGGCGTGGAGCAGGGCCACGATGATGATGGCAGAAAGTGCGGCATGCGGGATGAAGGCGAACCAGTTGGCCGCGACAAAAGTAAAGCCAGCCAGTCCGACCGCGGCGATGGCCGAGGCCAGTCTCGTGCGCGGATTGGCGGCTTCGCTTGCGGCACCAGCGGAAAATCCGGCCCCGACGGGCATGCCCTGCAAGGCGGCACTTGCGACATTCGCAAACCCGAGCGTTTTCAGTTCGCGATTGGCATCCACGGTTTCCCCGTGTCGTAGCGACAGGCCTCTTATCGTTCCCCAGGATTCTGCAAACAGGATCAGCACAAGCGGCGGGGCGAAACGTGCCACATGCGCCACTTCGTCAAACGAGATCGCGGTGAAGTTTCCCCAGATGCCCGACAGATCGATGGTGCCGACAACATCGACGCCGTGTTGCTGCAAATCGAATACCACCGAAAGGGGGATTGCGAGGGCAATGATGATGAGGCTTCCCGGAAGCTGCGGATAACGTCTTGCGAAAAGCAGAAGGGTAAGGGCAGCGATGCCGATCGCCAGGCTGAAACCGTTCCATTGGCCAGGGTTGGTCAAGATTTGCCAGATCGCCTCGAATGTTCCCGGTCCCGCATTCGGCATGCCGAAAATGGCGGGGAACTGTTTGAGGGAAATGAGGATTGCCAGTCCAAAGGCGAAGCCACGCAGCACGGGCCTCGAAATGATGCTCGACAGGGCACCCAGCCGCAATGCGCCGGCGGCAAGGAACAGGAGCCCGACAAGAAACACCGCGACGGCGACCAGCAGCATTTTTTGGCCGGGCTGCGGCACAAGTGCGGTCAGCATCGCCGCAAGGATTGCGGCGGATGAGGAGGTGGGGGAGATGATGGCGAAACGGCTCTGGCCGAGAAGGGCATAAACAAGACAGCCTGTCATGGCTGCATAGAGAGCGTGCTGTGGCGGAACACCGGCGATGCCGGAATAAGCGATCGCCTCCGGCAACATCAACCCGGCGACGGAAAGCCCTGCGAGAATATCCCGCCCCTTGTTACCCATGCCGCACCGTGATCCCCGCCAGAGTTCGGACGCCAAGACAGATTATTTCCAACGACGATATCAGGATTTTTGCAAAGTCTCGATGGAAATCCAGTGGCTTGGCGGCGCGGATCGATGGATTTAGACGCTGACCGAAACCGCTGCGACAGGGCCGGTCGTTTTTATTCTTCCACGATCCGTTTCATGAAACCGCGCCCTTTTTTACCGGGCTGCGACCGCTTTTCTTTCTTGATCTGGATCAAGGTGACCTTCCACTCCCGGTGGCAATGCTCCAACCGACGCAAAGGCGCGTTTCCGCTCTCCCAGGCGCGTGCCGTGCCTTTCGTCGGTCGGCTTGCACGTTGGGGGAAACCAACAATGAATTACACGTTAGAAACCGCGATTGTGGCCCTCGGGGCCTTTCTCGCGTTGCTCGGGGCAGCCTTTGCCCATGACAGTCTTTTCGCCGCCCATATGTGGGTGCTGTTTTTTACACTGCTGGTTAGCACGGTGCTTCTTTTGCGCCGTGTCTCCTTTGCGCCTGTCGATCCGGCCGTGCGCGCCCGCCGCAATTCGGAATATTTTGACGAGGTGGTGAAATACGGTGTGATCGCTACCGTCTTCTGGGGCGTCGTTGGTTTTCTGGTAGGGGTCGTCGTCGCGTTGCAGCTTGCCTTTCCCGATCTCAACATCGCTCCCTATTTCAATTTTGGTCGCATGAGGCCGCTGCACACCTCGGCGGTGATCTTCGCTTTCGGGGGAAATGCGCTGATCGCCACCTCTTTTTATGTGGTGCAGAGAACCTGTCGCGCGCGCCTGTTCGGCGGCAATCTCGGCTGGTTCGTGTTCTGGGGCTATAACCTCTTCATCGTCATGGCCGCCACGGGCTATCTGCTCGGCATTACGCAAGGGCGCGAATATGCGGAGCCGGAATGGTACGTCGATATCTGGCTGACCATCGTCTGGGTCGCCTATCTCCTGACATTCCTCGGCACCATCCTGAAGCGCAAGGAGCCGCATATCTATGTGGCCAACTGGTTCTACCTCAGCTTCATCGTGACGATTGCCATGCTGCATATAGTCAACAATCTGGCGATACCCGTGTCGTTCCTCGGGGTGAAGAGCTATTCGGCCTTTTCGGGCGTGCAGGATGCGCTGACGCAATGGTGGTACGGCCATAACGCCGTCGGCTTCTTCCTGACCGCCGGCTTCCTCGGCATGATGTATTATTTCATTCCCAAGCAGGTGAACCGCCCGGTCTATTCCTACCGCCTGTCGATCATCCACTTCTGGGCGCTGATCTTCATGTATATCTGGGCCGGCCCGCACCACCTGCATTATACCGCGCTGCCCGACTGGGCGCAGACGCTGGGCATGGTGTTCTCGATCATGCTGTGGATGCCCTCATGGGGTGGCATGATCAACGGTCTGATGACGCTTTCGGGCGCCTGGGACAAGATCCGCACCGATCCCATCGTGCGCATGATGGTGATGGCGGTGGCCTTCTACGGCATGGCGACCTTCGAAGGGCCAATGATGTCGATCAAGGCCGTCAATTCGCTCAGCCACTATACCGACTGGACCATCGGCCATGTGCATTCGGGTGCACTCGGCTGGAACGGCATGATCACCTTTGGCGCGATCTATTACCTGACGCCGAAACTATGGGGCAGGGAGCGTCTCTACAGCCTGCAGCTCGTCAACTGGCATTTCTGGCTCGCCACGATCGGTATCGTCATCTACGCCGCCGTCATGTGGGTGGCCGGCATCCAGCAGGCGCTGATGTGGCGCGAATACGATACCCAGGGCTTCCTCGTCTATTCCTTCGCGGAATCGGTCGCAGCGCTGTTCCCCTATTACGTGATGCGCGCATTGGGCGGCCTGATGTTCCTCAGCGGCGCGCTGATCATGGCCTACAACGTCACCATGACCATCCTCGGTCATCAACGCGAGGAGGGCGCCAGCAAGGGCGCGGCTCCTTCGCTGCAGCCTGCTGAATAGGAGGGGCCGATGTCCATACTCGACAAACACGGCGTCATCGAACGTAACGCCACCCTGCTTCTGGTCGGCTCGCTGCTTGTGGTCTCGATCGGCGGTATCGTGGAAATCGCACCGCTCTTCTATCTCGAAAACACAATCGAGAAGGTGGAGGGCATGCGGCCCTACACGCCGCTGGAGCTGGCCGGGCGCAACATCTACATCCGCGAGGGATGTTATGTCTGCCACAGCCAGATGATCCGTCCGTTCCGCGACGAGGTGGAGCGTTACGGGCATTACAGCCTGGCGGCAGAATCCATGTATGACCATCCGTTCCAGTGGGGCTCCAAGCGCACGGGGCCGGACCTCGCGCGCGTCGGCGACCGCTATTCGAACGAGTGGCATGTGCAGCATCTCGCCGATCCACGCTCGGTCGTGCCGGAATCGATCATGCCGTCCTACGCTTTCCTGAAGACGACGGCACTCAAGGTGACGGATGTCGATATGGAGCTGAAGGCAAACCGCGCGGTCGGCGTTCCCTATAGCGACGAGATGATCGAAAAGGCGGGCGCCGACATGAAGGCCCAGGCTGACCCGAATGCCGATACGAGCGAGCTTCTGACGCGCTACCCGAAGGCGAAGGTCGGCGATTTCGATGGCGATCCCGCAAAGCTTACCGAAATGGATGCTCTGGTCGCCTATCTGCAAATGCTCGGCACGCTGGTCGATTTCTCGACCTATGACGATGCCGCCGGATATCGATGAGGAGGCGAAACGATGGAAACCTACACAGCCATGCGCCACTTCGCGGATAGCTGGGGTCTGCTTGCTATGACCCTGTTTTTTGCCGGCGTCGTCATCTTCACACTTCGCCCCGGTTCGAAAAGGGCCGCGGACGATGCGGCCAGCATTCCGCTCAGGGAGGACTGAACATGTCCGAAAAACACATCGATAAAATCAGCGGCGTCGAAACCACCGGCCACGAATGGGACGGTATTCGGGAGTTGAACAACCCCATGCCGCGCTGGTGGGTATGGACCTTCTACTTTACGATCCTCTGGGCTATCGGATACACCATCGCCTATCCGGCATGGCCGCTGATCTCAGGCGCGACGCAGGGCGTCCTCGGCTGGAACAGCCGCGGTGAGATCGCTGCCGATTTGGCCGCTGCAAAACAGTCGCGGAGCGCGCTTGTGGACAAGATCGCCAGTTCATCGCTCGCCGACATCCAGGCAGACCCGACACTGAGGCAATTTGCCCTTTCCGGCGGTGCGGCCGCTTTCAAGGTCAATTGCATCCAGTGTCACGGTTCGGGTGCTGAAGGCAGGCAGGGTTATCCGAACCTCAATGACGACGACTGGATGTGGGGCGGCAGCGTCGACGCCATCTACACGACGGTAAAGCACGGCATCCGGTTTGCAGATGATCCCGACACTCGTATCTCCGAAATGCCGGCTTTCGGTGACATTCTGAAATCGGATGAAATCCGTGAGGTTGCGGCCTATGTCGTCAGTCTGACGGGAACGCCTTCCAATCCGGCGCTTGTCGAACCCGGCAAACAGCTCTTTGCCGATAATTGCGCCTCGTGCCACGGAGAGGACGCCAAGGGCAACCGCGAGTTCGGTGCGCCCAATCTGGCCGATGCGATCTGGCTGAAGGCGCATGGCGAAGAAGGTATCGTTGCGCAGATCCGCTCACCGAAACATGGGGTGATGCCTGCCTGGGGCGAACGCCTTGGCGATACGACGGTCAAGCAGCTGGCCATCTTCGTGCATTCGCTGGGTGGCGGCGAGTGAAGCTTTCGCAATGTATAGAAGGGCGCCGCTGAGGCGCCCTTTTCATTTTTCCGATCAGGTGTTTTCGGCCCGTCCATCCGGATATTCGGCGGGTCCCTTCAACTCGATCTTGTTGCCGAAGGGGTCACGGAAATAGAACGAGTGCCCCATCCCCCGCGCGCCGCCGTGAAAGGCTTCCTGTTCGATCGTGACGTTGAATTTTGCCAGATGTGCGCGAAGCGCATCATGGTCCAAAGGACCGGTCGCAATGCAGATGTGATCGACATTCCGTCCACCTGCGACGGGCGGAGCAGCCTTTGTGCCACCGGGGTGCGTGACATCCCACAGCACGATGAGGGCATTGCCGCACCAGACCTGTTCCATCCCGAGTGCAGGGTAAGGGTAACCATCAGTACACCCCAGCACGTTCCGGTAAAAATCGAGCGCCCGCTTCATGTCGTCGACGATGAAGACGATATGATCGATACCGACCAACGAGAAAGGCGGCGTTGTCAAAGTCATGGGGCTCCTGCTGATTAGTTTTTCGACCAGACGGCCAGTTCATACCCGTCCGGATCGGTGAAATGGAAACGCCGGCCGCCGGGAAAGGCGAAGGTCGCGACGCTGATCTGGCCGCCGGCGGCTTCGACACGCCGCTGCACATCCTCGATATCGGCGGCATAGAGAATGACGAGCGGTCCGCCCTTGGCCGAGACCGGAGCCGTTGTGGTGAAGCCGCCCGTCAAGCGGCCGTCGGAAAACTCGCAATATTGCGGACCATAATCCTTGAAGGTCCAACCGAAAGCGCCCCCGTAAAATTCCTTGGCTCGCTCGATGTCGGAGACGTTGAATTCGACATAATCGATGCGCCGGTCATTGGTATTTTCTGTCATGATTTACTCCGTCAATCCGCCTCAAGCAGGGCTTTCAGTGTTTCGAGATCGGCCGCGATCGTGCGCGCGTCCTGCTCGAAATCCTCGTCCGTCATGCCGTCAAGCCGAAGCAGCGTGAAGCTCACTTCCGCGCCGCTGCCATTCGGCGTTACCCGAAGCGCGTTATAGACCTTCAGCCCGTCAGGCAAAGTGACGACATGATCTATGACACCGAATTCGTTGGCGGGCGCGAAATTCACGCGCACCTCGCCCAGCGGTCCGCCATCAGCGATCCAGTCATTGCCATCCGGCTTCAGCCCGCCGCCAAGACCTGCCGCCCAGCGTGGCATGTTCTGCGGGTCAGAGGTGAAACCATAGACCTCTGCCCACGGCTTTTCGACTGACAGGTGAATGATTCTTGACTGCATGACGGGCATTTCATCCTCCTCCTGCGGCGCGATCCTCCCTGCGCCACTTTGTCATCACTTGATGCAAGTCAAGGATGTTTCACCGGGGAGGTGCGAGAAAGCAAGGAGATAAAAATGGACTCCTCTCATGAACATCTATCGCGCCGGACAGGACCGCCCGCAACAGCCGGTTGAAAGGCTGGAGGCGGAGGCTGTCAATTCCGCAAAGACGCGCAAACCGCTTTATGAAGCGCGCAAGAAGATTTTCCCCAAGCGCGCGGAGGGCCGGTTCCGGCGGTTCAAATGGCTGGTGATGCTGATCACGCTCGGCATCTATTATCTGACGCCTTTCCTGCGCTGGGATCGCGGGCCCTATGCGCCGGATCAGGCGGTGTTGATCGATATCGCCAACCGGCGCTTTTATTTCTTCTTCATCGAAATCTGGCCGCAGGAGTTCTTCTTCGTTGCGGGCCTGCTGGTCATGGCGGGGCTGGGGCTGTTTCTCGTCACATCCGCCGTCGGGCGCGCATGGTGCGGTTACACCTGTCCGCAGACCGTCTGGGTTGATCTGTTTCTGGTGGTCGAACGGGCGATCGAAGGTGACAGGAACACCCGCATGAAACTGGATGCGGCGCCCTTCACATTTGGAAAATTGCGCAAGCGTGTGCTGAAACATGCGATCTGGCTGGTGATCGGCGTTCTGACCGGCGGTGCCTGGATTTTTTATTTTGCCGATGCGCCGACTCTCGCAAAGGAATTCGTCACCGGCCAGGCGCCGATGATCGCCTACTCGACCGTCGCCATCCTTACCGCCACCACTTATGTCTTCGGCGGGCTGATGCGGGAACAGGTCTGCACCTATATGTGTCCCTGGCCGCGCATTCAGGCGGCGATGCTGGACGAGAACTCGCTTGTCGTCACCTATAATGACTGGCGCGGCGAACCGCGCTCGCGGCACGCCAAGAAGGCTGCGGCAGCAGGGGAGAGCATCGGCGATTGCGTCGATTGCAATGCCTGCGTTGCCGTCTGTCCCATGGGCATTGACATCAGGGATGGGCAGCAGCTGGAATGCATCACCTGCGCGCTCTGCATCGATGCCTGTGACGGGGTGATGGACAAGATAGGCAAGCCGCGCGGGCTGATTGCTTATGCGACGCTTGCCGAATACCAATCCAACATGGCGCTGGCGACCGGCAACGGCCAGCACGCGATCCACCCCGCCGACGTGCGCGACGAGAATGGCAGCTTCAGCAGTCGTGTGCGCCACTTCAACTGGCGTATCATCTTCCGTCCGCGCACTCTGCTTTATACGGCCATCTGGGCTGCCGTTGGTATCGGCATGCTGTTTGCGCTGGTGACGCGTGAGCGGCTGGCGCTCAATGTCCTGCATGACCGCAATCCGCAATATGTGCTGGAATCGAACGGTTCGATCCGTAACGGCTATACCGTGCGCATCCTCAACATGGTGCCGCAGCCGCGCATCATGCGCCTGACCATCGAGGGCCTTCCAAACGCGGTGATGAAAATCAACGGCATGGCCGACAATGCCGCCCGGGCCTTTGAGGTCACGGTCGAACCGGACGAGGCAACAACCCTCAAAGTCTTCGTCACCCTGCCGGGCGAGGATGTCGCGCGGACGGCAGAAAACTTCGAATTCATCGTCAGCGATACGGCCGGCCACGAAACGGCCCGTTACGATGCGGTCTTTAATGCTCCGGGAGTAAAAAAATGACAGTGAACGATCAACGCGCTTCCGGATTTACGTTCACCGGCTGGCACATGCTGGGTGTCATGGTGCTGTTCTTCGGCACCGTCATCACTGTCAACATGATCATGGCCTGGAATGCGGTCCATAGCTGGAGCGGGCTCGTGGTGCCTAACACCTATGTGGCCAGCCAGCAATTCAATGCCAAGGCGGAAGCCGCCAAGGCACGGGCTGCAACCGGTATCAAGGGCAGGCTCGTGGTGGATGAGAAGACCGTGCGCTACGAGGTTTTCCATCCCGATAAAGGCCCCGTCGATACGGATACGGTGACGGCGCATTTTCGTCGGCCTGTGGGAGAGAGCCAGAATTTCGACATGGAATTGATCCCGGCCACCACCGGCGTGTTTACCGGCGCACACAACATGCTGCCGGGGCAATGGATCGTCGAGGTTACCGCCGTCAAGGACGGCCGGATCATCGTGCATGAGGGCACGCGGATCGCCGTTATCAGGGGGCGCCAATGAGCTGCTGTGCACCGGGAACGGAAGGCTCGCTTCAACTCGGCGAACCGGTCAATCCGCCATCGTCGGAGGAGTTGCTGCTGGCAAGCCGCGATCTGGGGCAGGGGTTGCGCCAGACCGACCTCAGCGTGCCGGATGTTTATTGCGGCGCCTGCATCACAACCATCGAAACCGCGCTTAACCGTTTGCCACAGGTGGAACGCGCGCGGGTGAACCTGTCGTCCAAACGTGTGGCGGTTGTCTGGAAGGAAGAGGTCAATGGCGTCAGGACCGATCCCGCCGAGATTGCCCGTGCGATCCTGTCGACGGGATACCGCACACATCTTTTCGCCAGCGGGCAGGATGCTTCGGACGCCGTGCGTTCGCAGCTGATAAGGGCGGTGGCGCTGTGCGGCTTTGCCTCCGCCAATATCATGCTGCTGTCCGTGTCCGTCTGGTCGGGTGCGGACGCCGCGACACGCGACATGTTCCACTGGATTTCGGCGATGATCGCCGCACCGGCACTGATCTATGGCGGGCGTTTCTTTTATCAATCTGCCTGGAACGCGCTGAAGCACGGCCGCACCAATATGGATGTGCCGATCGCGCTTGCCATCACGCTCTCATACGCCGTTTCGCTGTGGGAAACGATCCATCACGGTGAGCACGCCTGGTTCGATGCGACCGTATCGCTGCTGTTTTTCCTGCTGATCGGCCGCACGCTGGACGATATCATGCGCGACAAGGCGCGCTCGGCCATTGCCGGACTGGCCCGTCTCTCACCGCGCGGCGCGACCGTCATCAGTGAGGATGGAACGCGGGAATACCGCGAGCTTGCCGATATCCAACCCGGAATGTCGATTGCGATTGCGGCGGGTGATCGTGTGGCTGTGGACGCGATCGTCGTCTCCGGCAGCAGCGATCTCGATATGTCCATCGTCAATGGCGAGAGCGCGCCGCGCCGCGTTGCGGCAGGCGATAGCCTGCAGGCCGGCACGCTCAACCTCACCGGTTCGCTCACCGCCCGGGTGACCGCCTCGGCCAGGGATTCCTTCCTGTCGGAAGTGATCGGGTTGATGGAGGCGGCCGAAGGCGGGCGGGCGCGTTACCGCCGTATCGCCGACCGCGCCGCAAGCTATTATTCGCCCGTGGTGCATCTTCTTGCGCTGGTAACGTTTCTCGGCTGGGGCATTTTCGGCGGGGACTGGAAACAGGCGATGCTCATTGCTATTGCGGTTCTCATCATTACCTGCCCCTGTGCGCTCGGCCTTGCCGTTCCCGTCGTGCAGGTGGTGGCCGCTGGAAGGCTCTTTCGGCACGGTATCATGGTCAAGGAAGGCTCGGCCATGGAGCGGCTGGCCGAAATCGACACCGTGCTATTCGACAAAACCGGCACTCTCACCGTTGGTAAACCGAGACTGGTCAAGACAGATGATGTGAAGCCGGCCACCATGGCAATTGCGGCGGGACTTGCCGCCCATTCGCGTCATCCTCTCTCGAAAGCCCTGCATGCCGCCTATAACGGTGCCCTGCCGGCCTATGAGGTGGTTCGGGAAATTCCGGGCTCGGGTGTCGAGGCGGACACGGAATTCGGCATCTACCGGCTCGGCAATCGCCGTTTTGCCTGCCCGGATGAGGCAAGGCTCGATGATGGCGATGCGCGGTCGGAAGTGGTGCTGTCGCTCGATGGCCATCAACTGGCAAGCTTCGGTTTCGAGGATAATCCGCGCGTTGGTGCGGTTGCGGCTTTGCGTCATCTCTCAGTGCAGGGTCTTGTGCAGGAAATCGTTTCGGGTGACCGGCCCGCCGCCGTCAGCACGATGGCGCACCGGCTGGGGATCGGCAACTGGCGTGCCGACCTGTCGCCGAAGGACAAGGCGGCCCGCTGCGCCGAGCTTGCCGACGAGGGGTGCAGGGTGCTGATGGTTGGGGACGGTATCAACGACGCCCCGGCGCTCGCCGCTGCGCATGTTTCGATGGCGCCCGCCACCGCCGCCGATATTGGCCGGCAGGCTGCCGATTTCGTGTTCATGCGGGAGGATCTCGATGCCGTTCCTTTTGCGATCGAGACGTCGCAACGGGCCGGAAGGCTCATCCGGCAGAACTTTGCGCTTGCCATCGGCTACAACATCATCGCCGTACCGATTGCGATCGCCGGTTATGCGACGCCGATGATCGCCGCCATCGCCATGTCGACATCGTCGCTGATCGTCGTTGCCAATGCATTGCGCCTTGCAGGTGCAGCTGAAACCATCCGTGCGCGGAACGCGGTGGAAACAGGATTTGCGGGCGAGGGGGCGCAACTGGCATGAATATGCTGATCTATCTCATTCCCATCGCACTGTTTCTGGGCGCGCTCGGGCTTATCGCCTTCCTCTGGTCGGTTCGATCCGGGCAGTATGACGATATGGACGGGGCCGCCTGGCGCGTAATCGATGATGGGGATGACCGGCCACGGCCTCTTGACGGAGAAACAAGCGGTCCGTTTTGAATTGGTATCGACCTGTCGCAAATATGCAAAGCTGACTTGCGTCATCAAAATTTAATCGTTTCAGTCGCGGCCAGCCTTGCCGTTTGGTGATTACAGTGCCACAACACGACCACCAAAAAAGCAAGATGGAGGCACATCCGTGGAACAGGCAGAAATCGGTTTGATCGGTCTCGGCGTCATGGGCTCGAACCTGGCGTTGAACATCGCGGAAAAGGGCAACAAGATTGCCGTATTCAACCGAAC
>JAEXMK010000182.1 GCA_023444445.1 Pseudomonadota bacterium
GGCTGGATGCCGGATCTAGTCCGGCATGACGGAAGAGAGGCCTTATTGATCTGGGAACAAGCAAAATCGGCCACAGCTTTTTTTTCGCTGCTCCGGTCCTGCTTGCTTTCGTCCGTATCATCCCCTAAAAGAACAAAAAGTGAACTTAGAGGGGCGATATGAGCGACACGGCAGCACCGGCATTGAAGGAAATCTTCAACCGCGAGAAACTGCAGCACATCGCCGATCAGACCAAGGCCGTTCATCCGCCCTTCGACGTTTCCGCCTTCATGGCGCTTGCGACGACGAATCTTGAAGCACTTGGCATCATGCAGCGCATGCGACGGGTGGCGACCAGTCTGCACGCCACGCTTCCCGGCGACTATGCCCGCAACATCGAGATACTGACCGCCGCAGCTCCCGGCATCGGCAACGGCTTTGCATCCATTTCGCTGCCGGAATATGTGGCGCTCTATGGTCTCGATGATTTCGATCTTTCCATGCGGGCCTTGTCCTATTTCACCCGCTTCGGCTCTTCGGAATTCGCCATACGTCATTTTCTGCAAAAGGACTTGGGCGCCACGCTCGCCGTGATGGAAAGCTGGTCGCGACACGAAAACGAGCATGTACGGCGGCTGGCGAGCGAAGGCTGCCGGCCCCGTCTGCCCTGGTCGTTCCAGTTGAGACCTCTGATCGATGATCCTTCCCCGGTCACCGCAATCCTCGACGCCATGAAAGCCGATGATGCGCTTTACGTGCGCAAATCCGTCGCCAACCACCTGAACGACATTACCAAGGACAACCCCGAATTCGTGTTGGCGCTCATCGACACGTGGCCGAAAGACCACCCGCATACGCGCTGGATCGTGCGGCAGGCCCTGCGCACCCTCATCAAGAAGGGCGACGCGGCCGCACTTGCACATCTGGGCGCACATGAGGAAGCGCAGATTGCGCTTGAAGCGTTTCAGGTGTCACCTGAGACGGTCGCTCTCGGCAATCCGGTGCGGATTTCCGCCTCTTTCACCTCAACGGCGAAGACCCCGCAAAAGCTGGTGATCGATTATGCCATGCATTACGTGAAGAAGAGTGGCGATGCTTCCGCCAAGGTCTTCAAGTGGAAGGAAGTCGAACTTCAGCCCGGCGAAACCTCCGCGCTATCGATCAGCCGCGCCATGCGCGATTTCACCACCCGCAAGCACTATGCCGGCCTGCACAGGGTCGAGTTGATGATCAATGGCAGGCCTGTAGCGGAAAGCGCCTTCGAACTTCTGATCTGACGACCCTTACGCCGCCGGGAAAATCTTCGCTCTGCGGATGATGACCGAACCGCGATCTCCAGCCGTGACATCGTTTTCCGGCGGCACGTCGAATTCCAGAATGTCGCCGCCATCGGTGCTGGCGATCACCCGGCGCTCGCCGGCGCGGTCGAGGACGCGCTCCACCGAAGCCGGAATGCCCTCATGCAGATCTTCCCATTCGAGATCACCGGGACGCGCATAGATATCGACTGCACCGTCGCCCTGCGCATAGGAGAATGGCAGCTCATTGTCGCCGACATAGACCTTGCCACCGCGCGCCACGCCGGACACCCGGTTGGCATCACCGAGGAAACGCATGACGAAAGAACTGTTGGGCTGGCGGCACACCTCCTTCGGCGTGCCCTGCTGCACGATCTCGCCCTGATTGAGAATGACCACGCGGTCAGCCAGATCAAGCGCCTCCTCCTGATCATGCGTCACGAAAATCGTGGTGATGCCAAGGGAATTGTGAATTTCCCGCAGCCATCGGCGCAGGTCGCGGCGCACATTGGCATCCAGCGCTCCAAACGGTTCGTCCAGCAGCAGCACCTTGGGATCGACCGAAAGGGCGCGAGCCAGCGCCACGCGCTGCCGCTGCCCGCCGGAAATCTGCGCCGGGAAACGATCACCCAAACCATCGAGTTTGACGAGGTGCAGAAGTTCATTGACCCGGGCATCGATCGCCACCTTGTCGCGCTTCACCTTGGACACCTTCATGCCGAAGGCAATGTTTTCATGGATCGTCATATGTGGGAACAGCGCGTAGTGCTGGAACACGAAACCGACGCCGCGATCGCGCACCGGAATATTGGTGGCGTCTTCTTCCCCGAAAAAGATGCGGCCGCCATCGCTATATTCAAGCCCCGCCACCATGCGCAAAATCGTCGTCTTTCCGGAGCCTGAAGGGCCGAGCAGTGCGAGAAGCTCGCCGCTTTCAATATCCAGCGAAACATCGCGCACGGCGCGGAACGTATCGAAGGTCTTCACCACATTTTCGAGGCGGATTTTCATGGGAATCAGGTCTCCGTGGCGATGGCGGCATCGCCATTGGTCTTTTTGGCCCCACGCCCGGCGCCGCGCCGTTCCAGCGCCACCTTGGCGATGATGGTGACGACGGCGAGCAAGGCAAGGATGGAGGCTGACGCGAAGGCGCCAGCCGTTTGATAGTCGTGATAAAGCAGCTCGATATGCAGCGGCAGCGTATTGGTCTGGCCGCGAATATTGCCCGATACGACCGATACCGCGCCGAATTCGCCCATCACGCGGGCGTTGCACAGCACGACCCCATAAAGCAGCGCCCATTTGATATTCGGCAAGGTCACCGAAAAGAAGGTGCGCCAGCCGGATGCGCCGAGCGACGTCGCGGCCTCCTCGAGATCGCGGCCCTGCGCCTGCATCAGCGGGATCAATTCGCGCGCCACGAAAGGCGCGGTCACGAACATCGAAGCGATGACGATGCCGGGCAGCGCGAAAAGTATCTTGATATCATGCGCATCGAGGAACGGCCCGAACAGCCCTTGCAGCCCATAAACGAAGAGATAGGCGACACCCGCAACGATCGGCGAAATCGAGAAGGGTATTTCGATCAGCACCAGCAGGAAGCGCCGGCCGGGAAAATCGAATTTGGTGATGGCCCAGGCCGCAGCAACCCCGAAGGCGGTATTAACAGGCACGGCGATCAGCGCCGTCAGCACCGTCAGCATGATAGCGTGGCGGGTATCCGAATGGGTGATGGTGGCGGAATAGACCTTCCAGCCCTGCGAAAACGCCTCGACGCCGATGATGACAAGCGGTGCGACAACCAGAAGCGCGCCAATGACGAGTACGAAGGCGATCAGGCTGCGGCGCACCCAGGCAGCGTCACCGACGCGCGGCGGCTTGCGTTGCGAGGAAACGGTGCTCATGCCTCAGCTCCTCACCGTATAACGCAGCGCACGCGCCTGCAGATAATTTGTCACCGCCAGCATTACGAAAGCGGTAATCAGCAGCACAGAGGCGATGGCGGCGGCAGCCTGATAATCATATTCCTCCAGCCGGATAAAAATCAGCAGCGCGGTAATTTCAGTCGAAAACGGCTGGTTGCCGGCTATGAAGATGATCGCCCCGAACTCACCGAGACTACGGGCGAAGGAAAGCGAAAGACCGGCAAGCAGCGCCGGCGTCAGCAGCGGCAGGATGACCTTGCGGAAAATCTCCATATCAGAGCCGCCGAGCGACTGCGCCGCTTCCTCCAGAGCCGGGTCCAGATCTTCCAGGACGGGCTGCACCGTGCGAACGATGAAGGGCAGGCTGGTAAAAGCCATCGCCACCATGATGCCGAGTGGCGTGTAGGCCACCTTGATGCCGAGCGGTGCCAGCAGCGAACCGAACCAGCCATTGCCCGCAAACAGCGTCGTCAGCGCAATGCCGGCAACGGCCGTGGGCAGCGCGAAAGGCAGGTCGACAATGGCGTCAACGAGGCGCCAGCCTGGAAAACGGTAACGGGTCAGCACCCAGGCGAGCGCGAGCCCGAAGATAACGTTGAACAGCGTGGCAGCCAGCGCGCAAAGCACGGTGACACGGTAGCTGGCAACGGCGCGCGGGGAAGAGATGATGGACCAGTATTCCGCAGGCCCGAGGCTCGCCGCCTTGAAAACCAGCGCCGAGAGCGGCAGAAGCACGATAATGGCGACGTAAGTCAGGGTAACGCCAAGGGACAATTTCAACCCCGGCAGAACATTCCGCTTCAAACCTCGCCCCCATCAATCAAAAAGCGACCCGGCAGATTCCCGCCGGGTCTTTTAATTGTTCTTAGTCGTCGTGATTAACGGCTGCCGTAAAGCGTATCAAGCGTCGCGCCGGATGCAAAATGCTCTTTCTGGATTTTGTCCCAGCCACCGAAGGCGTCGTTGACGTTGACGAGGCGAATGGCTGGGAACTTGTCCTTGAACTCACCGACAACCTTTTCATCATGAACACGGTGACCGAACTCGGCGGCGATGCGCTGGCCCTCTTCGGTGTAAAGGAATTCCAGATAGCTCTTCGCCAGATCACGCGAGCCGCGCTTGTCGACGACCTTGTCCACGACGGCGACCGGGAACTCGGAGAGCAGGCTGACCGAAGGCACAACGCCTTCCACCTTTTGCGCGCCATATTGCTTGGCAATACCGCGGGTCTCGGCTTCAAAGGTGATCAATACGTCGCCGATTTCACGCTCCACGAAAGTGGTGGTGGCGGCGCGGCCTCCAGTATCGAAGACTGGCGTATTGTCGAAGATTTTCTTGACGAATTCCTGAACCTTCTTCTCGTCGCCGTTGAACTTCTCCTTGGCGTAAGCGGTGGCGGCAAGGTAGGTATAACGGGCGTTACCCGAGGTCTTCGGATTGGGGAACACCACCTTCACGTCGTCACGGGCAAGATCGTCCCAGTCCTTGATAGCCTTGGGGTTACCGGCGCGCACGAGAAAGGACGGGAAGGAATAGAACGGCGAGGCGTCGTTCGGGAAATCCTTCTTCCAGTCGGCGGACACGAAACCCTGTTTCACCAGAAAATCGACATCGGTAACCTGATTGAAAGTGACCACGTCAGCTTCCAGCCCCTCAACGATGGCGCGCGCCTGTTTGGAAGTGCCGGCATGCGACTGATCGACGGTGACACCCGGATGCTGCTTGATGAACGCCTCGTTCTCGGCCGCAAAAACTTCGCGGGCGACATCATAGGACGCGTTGAGAATGGTGGTCGGAGACTGCGCCTGTGCCACACCTGCAAAAAGAGCGGCAACGGCAGTACCGATAATGAGAAGACGTTTCATGAATACCCCCGGCAATTCGAATGGTGCTCAACATAGCGGGCGGCGGCAACAGCGACGAGAAACAGCCATGCTTTGCGGCGGCATGGATTGGAAATTTCGCCCAAAGAATTGGACTTTCACAGACGATGATTTCATTTGCGGTGTGAAGCCGGATTTCTTTTGCGCCGGCATTTCAGCGAAGCTGGTGAACAAGGATGAAATTCGTGGCACACAAGCACGCCTTTCACACCGCCCGCATCCTCGCCGCCCTGATACTGATCAAAGACGATGCTCGGGAAACAGAGTGCCGGGATGCGCCGCGAGATAAGGTGCAAGGTCTTCCTCACTCACATCTTCCAGCCGCGCAGGTTGCCAGCGAGGATTGCGATCTTTATCAACCAGCGCCGCACGCACGCCTTCGTAAAAATCATGCTGTCGTAATATCTCCGTACCGGCGGCAAATTCACGCTCAAGACATTCGATCAGGCTCGCGCTTTCCCGGCCGAGGCGCAGTAATTTCAGGGTCAGTTTCAGACTGGTGGGGGAGCGTTTGCGCAGGACTTCAAGCGTTTCGCGCGAAAAAGCATCGTCGCGCGCCGAAAGTGCAGCGAAGATTTCCTCGACCGTGTCGAAACGGAATGTCGCGTCAATGATATCCCGGTTTGCCGCCAGCACGCCTTCACCTTCGCAATCGCCACTATCATCGTCAGTGGCGCAGGACGCTATCGCCGTCTCGACACTTTCGATATCGGTAGCTTGCGACAGAGCCTGCACCAGCGCATCCAGACATCCTGATGGCACGCAATCATCGGCAAAACCGGCATAAATTGCATCGGCGGCAGTGACGGCGTTGCCGGTCAGCCCTAGCCAGGTGCCGCATTCGCCGGGCGCTCTGGGCAAAAGCCAGGAACCACCGACATCAGGAAAATAGCCTATACCCGTTTCCGGCATGGCGAGCCGCGTGCGCTCCGTGACGATGCGGTGGCTACCATGGGCGGCAATGCCGACACCGCCGCCCATGACGATACCGTCCATCAAGGCCACATAGGGTTTACCGAAACGGGCGATGCGATAGTTGAGCGGAAACTCCTCGCGCCAGAAATCCAGCACCTTCGGGTCGCCGGCCCTGCCGAGATCATGAATGATACGGACATCACCACCAGCGCAGAGCCCTCTTTCGCCTTTCCCTCTCACTACTACGCAGGAAATGGCCGGATCGTCTTCGAAACGCTGAAGGGCCTGAAACAGGCCACGCACCATCGGCAGCGTCAGACTGTTGATGGCCTTCGGGCGATTGAGGCTGATGATGCCGACCGCTCCTTTTGTCTCGACGATAACCTCAGCTTCCGCTTCTCCTGTCCGTTCCAAGACCGCCTCCTCCGCTGCCATGCCTTTATCCATCTTGGCGGCCCTGGCGCGATCACGCAACGTTGATCTTGCCTTGTGGGAACGTCTTTCGCGGAAACTGCCTTGAAGGAGAGAAAATGCCGGAAATCCTCTTTCGCAATGCAGCATGTTTGCTTGACGCCCGAAAGATCATGGCATGTAATGGGTCTTCGAAATGCCGGCGTTGATTGCTGTCGAGCATATGCCGGACCAAGCGAAGTGTCGCCTTCTCAAAGGCGCTGTAAACAGCAACGGGAGACGAGCATGCAGGTTTCGGAAAATGAATGGATCAGTAAGCGGGCATATACGCTCTGGGAAAAGGAAGGCCATCCCCACGGTCGCGATGCGCAACATTGGGAACAGGCAGAGCATGAATTTTCGTTGCTGAAGACATCGGAAGCGACCAAGCCTGCAGCGCGGAAGAAGGTCGCTCCAAAGATCGCAGCCGTCGAGACCGCACCTGGTGCAGAAGCCGCGGCGAAACCCAAAAGCCGTTCCCGCAAGGCGAGTGTCGCGAAATAGTCCCGCGGAGCGTCGCAATACGCTTCAATGACAAAGCCCGGCGAATATTCGCCGGGCTTTGTCATTAACGGTATGAGCAGCCTGGGCTTCCGAGAATGCAACCCTGCTCGACCGCACCAGCAGGCGGTGTCTCGGGGGCTGGCTGACCTTCAACCTGACCGCGCTGACCATCAAATTGAGGTCGCTGCCGATCGCGATCGCGATTGGCATCACGATTGCGGTCACGGTCGCGATTCTCTTCTTCCCAACGACGGCGATCATCGTCTCGACGCGGTCTGTCCCGATCACCCTGGTTCCAATCGCCGTAACGACGTTCCCAGCGACCATCATTTGGGCCGCCACCCTGACGGGGATCACGCCAATCATCCCGGCGACCGTCACGCCACTCGTCACGCGGACGCGGGCGATCCCAGCCGGCACTCGGAGGCGGCGCATTCCAGTAACCGCCTGATGGCGGCGGGCGGCGCCAGCGATCACGCTCACGGTAAAAGTCGCGGTCGCGATAATAACGGTCCCAATAACGGCCCGCTTCGAAGGTGATGACGGGGACGCCGAGGTCGCGATAATAACGCGGCTCGACGTAGACGCGGTTTTGCCGGAACGTCGTCTGGATATAACGACCGGCGACCCATCCCCGACCGTTGACAAAAGAAACGTCGCACCACGGCGTATCCGACAGGCAGCCATGCACCGTCAATGGTGCGCCGACCGGGATCACGACGACGGCCGGATAAGCCGTGCTCGGGCCGGACCGCATGTTTACATTCGCGGTGGCGAAACCGCGCGTCGCCGCTTCGGCAAGTGCCGGCGCGGCGAGCATGGCCACCAGCGCAATTGCGCCAAACAGTTTTTTCTTCACTTCTTTCTCCTCAAGCAAAGGCCCGCTTTGCCCTTGTCGGCATCCACCACGTTCGATGGACGAGTATGCGTTCCGCATACTGCCACGATCGAAAAATACGCGTTGCTGCATGAACGCAGCATGAAACAAATAAGATGCCTTTTCAGTTCCACCTGCGGCAATCCGCTCCCGGCAAATTACCGAAGGAATGAACGGCCGGTCTTGACTTCGGGGGGCAATCATCCGACTTCAATGCAACAGCAATATGGAGCAGAACCATGAGCGAAACCGCACAGACGACCGTCGACCAGAGCGAGGTGGATCGCTTCTCCGCGATGGCTGCGGAATGGTGGAGCCCGACGGGCAAGTTCCGTCCGCTGCACAAGTTCAATCCGGTTCGGCTCGAATATATCCGCAACCGCGTCTGCGAAAATTTCGGCCGCGACCCCAAAACACACCGCCCGCTGGAAGGGCTGCGCGTACTGGATATCGGCTGCGGCGGCGGCCTACTGTCTGAACCCGTGGCACGCATGGGTGCGGACGTGGTCGGTGCCGATCCCTCGGAGAAGAATATCGGCATCGCCTCCACCCATGCCCGCGAAAGCGGCGTCCACGTCGACTACCGCGCCGTGACCGCCGAACAGCTGCAGGAAGCGGGCGAAACCTTCGACGTCATCCTCAACATGGAGGTGGTGGAGCATGTGGCCAATGTCGATTTATTCGTCACCACCTGCGCGAAAATGGTGCGCCCCGGCGGATTGATGTTCGCCGCCACCATCAACCGCACGCTCAAAGCCCGGGCACTGGCAATCTTCGCCGCCGAAAACGTTCTGCGCTGGCTGCCGCGCGGCACGCACCAGTATGAAAAGCTGGTCCGCCCGGAAGAACTCGAGCGGCCGATAGTGGCGAGCGGCATGGATATCATCCACCGCACCGGCGTCTTCTACAACGTGCTGCAGGATCGCTGGAATCTCTCACCGGATATGGACGTCAACTACATGATGCTGGCGAAACGACCGGCGGAGGGGTGACACCCCCCACTTTCTATCCGGGCCGGCCAATTTCAATCCAGGCTGAAGATGCGCTGGATATTCCGCAGGGCATATTATCAGGGTAAACTCAGTTGACGTCGTCAGGCAACGCCGGCAGTGGCGCGATCTCTATGCCTTCGTCCAGCAGGGCCTTGGCTTCCTGCACCGACGCATTGCCAATAATGCCGCGCTCGTCCGCCTCGCCATAATGAATCTTGCGGGCTTCCTCGGGAAATTTGTCGCCGACGTCCTCGGCATTGGCACGGATATTGGCGACGGCCTCGCGGATTTTCGCAATCGCCTCCTTTCTCGCCGTGTCCATAGCGAGCGTCTGGCGTTCATCCTTCTTGCGGGCGGTGGAGACGGAAGGCGCCATCAGGAGCTTGGAGACCTGCATGGAATTGCAGACCGGGCAGGACAAAAAACCACGCTGCAACTGATTGTCGAAATCGTTGCTACCGGCAAACCAGCCTTCGAACTCATGGCCCTTTTCACAGGCCAGCGCATACCGGATCACGCCGCCTCACCTCCGGCAGGTTTCAGGGGAATGACAGTGTCCAGTCCGAATTCGCGGGCATTGCGGAGATTGGGTATTTTGCCACGCGCAGCCGCAACCAGCGACGTGTCGATCTCAGCGAAGATGATCTCTTCCCCCTCGCCGCCGGCCATGGCCAACACTTTGCCCCAGGGGTCGATGATGATGGAATGGCCGAAGGTCTCACGACCATCCTCATGCACGCCGGCCTGTGCGGCGGCGATGACGAAAGCGCCGTTCTCGATAGCGCGGGCACGCAACAGGATTTCCCAATGGGCTTCCCCCGTCTGGCGCGTGAAAGCCGCCGGAACCGTCAGCACCTCGGCGCCGGCAAGCGCTTCCGCCCGGAAAAGCTGCGGGAAACGAACGTCATAGCAGATCGCAAAGCCGAATTTCGCCAATGGTAGATCGGCGATACGCGCTACTTCACCGGCTTGGTAAGCCGCGCTTTCACGCCAGCTTTCGCCATTGTCGAGATCGACATCGAACATATGGATCTTGTCATAGCTGCAGATGCGCGAACCATCCGGCGCGAAGAGAAAACCGCGATTGGCGATCTTGCCGTCCGGGCGGGCAATGGCCGTGGAGCCGACATGAACGTGAATGCCGAGTTCGCGTGCCAGACGGGCGGCCGTGGCGACGATGATGTCGCCTTCGTCATCGCGTAGCTGGGCGCGAAGCGCCTGCCTGTCCTTCTGGAGCGCGCCGGTCATTTCCGGCGTCTGCACATAAACAGCCCCTTCAGCCGCGG
This sequence comes from Pseudomonadota bacterium, assembly GCA_023444445.1. Classification (GTDB taxonomy): domain Bacteria; phylum Pseudomonadota; class Alphaproteobacteria; order Rhizobiales; family Rhizobiaceae; genus Agrobacterium. The sequence goes on from JAEXMK010000182.1 coordinate 10,110, forward strand.
CGGTACGCACCAGTCGTTCCATATCGGCGGCGTTCCTGACCGTATCGACGCCGGAGCGCATCTGGATGGCGGCAGCCTTGAAACTCATCACGTCCTCCAAAAACCCTGCTGATCAGGCCGCCAGCATGGCATCCAGTTTGCCGGCACGTTCCAGCGCATGCAGGTCGTCGCAACCGCCGACATGCTGGCCGTTGATGAAGATTTGCGGGAAAGTCGTGCCGCCGGATTTCTCAATCATTTCCTGCCGGTATTCCGGCGTCGTGGTGGCATTATATTCGGCGTAATCCACGCCCTTCATGTCCAGCAGCGCCTTGGCGCGCGCACAATAACCACAAAAATCACGTGTATAGATCGTTACCGGTGCCATGTTCTTCAGAGCCTCGCAAACGTGCGGCAAAACGCACGATAAAGTCATGTCATTCACGCTTCATATAGGGCCCGAAATGGCCATTGCAAAGGTCAAAACTGTCACATCCACGGCACCCGCCTTGCGCAGGGCGCGGCTTGCCGCACCCACCGTCGCGCCGGTGGTATAAACGTCATCTACCAGCACCACGCGCTTGCCGAAAATATCGGCTTCCCGGCCGGGCGCGAGCGAGAAAGCGCCCCGCACATTGTCCCGCCGGGCAAGCGCGGAAAGCCCCACCTGCCGCTCGGTCGGCTTCACGCGCAGCAGCGTGGCGGCGAGCAGAGGCTTGTCGGCGGCCTTGGCAAGATGCCGCGCCAGCTCGGCGGACTGATTGAAGCGACGGCGCAGGAAACGGCCGCGATGCAACGGCACCGGCACGACGCAGTCACAGGCATCGACTGTCCCGTCACTTGCCCGCAACATCCATAGCGCCATCAACCGGGCGAGATCGGTGCGATCCTGATATTTTAACCGATGGACCAGCTTGCGGGCAGTGCCCTCATGGGCGGCAACGGTACGCAGGCGGTCAAAGGGCGGCGGATCGGCGATGGCCCTCGCGCTGACGACACCTTCTCCGTGATCCCGCGCGAAGGGAATGCCGAGAACCTCGCAGAAAGGACGATCGATAAAATCGACATCCCTCCAGCAATCGGAGCATAAGGCGCCCTCACCACCCGTCATGCGATTACAGCCGGCGCAGGTCGGCGGATAGACGAGGCGGAAGAGCGAACGCGCGACCCCGCGAGCCGCGGCCGGCACCGCGGCAGACTTCGACAGCAATCCCGAAAACAGATCGTCACCAGCACCCATGAGGTTGACTTTAGCGCCGAACGGGTGCCTTTGCGAGGACGAGACGCTCCGGTGCGACACCGGAAATAATGCCGAAAACGGCATGACAGCAACGATACGGCCCGCCGATCCCAGAGGCGTTGAAGGCCAAGCAGGCAAGACGATGGATATTCTTTTTGACCAGGCCCTGATTGAACAAAATCGCCACCGGGCATGGAGCCGGCGTGACGACAAGGCCCTGTTTCTTCTGGATATGGCAGCAGAGGAGCTGGCCGACCGGCTTGCGATCGTCGAGCGCAAGTTCGAGATGGCCATTGAGCTGCACGGCGGAACGGGCGTCACCGCCCGCCGCCTTTCCGAGACAGGAAAGGTGGACAGTGTTCACCGTATCGAAACCGAAAGCGCATTCGCGACAGACGGAAATATTCCCGAACCGGCGTCCATGGAGCATCTGCCGCTCGCGGAAGCCTCCGCCAATCTCATCGTTTCACCGCTTGCCCTGCACCTGACCAATGACACCCCCGGCGCACTGATCCAGATCCGGCGGGCATTGAAGCCTGACGGTCTGTTTCTCGGCGCCATTCCCGGCAGTGGCACCTTGCATGAGTTGCGCGACGTCCTGCTGACAGCGGAAGCGGAGTTGACCGGAGGTGCTAGCCCGCGCGTCATTCCCTTCGCTGATGTGCGGGATGTGGGTGCGCTGTTGCAACGGGCCGGTTTTTCGCTTCCCGTCACAGACGCGGAGACCTACACGGTGCGTTACGATTCGATTTTCCCCCTGATGCGCGACTTACGTGCCATGGGCATGGCCAATCCGCTGGCAAGCAGAAGCCGAAAGCCGCTCAACCGCGCCTTTTTCCTGCGCGCCGCGGAGCTTTACGCCGAGCGCTATTCCGATCCCGACGGGCGGATAAGGGCGACATTTTCCATCATCTACGTATCAGGCTGGGCGCCGCATGAGAGCCAGCAGAAACCGCTAAAACCCGGCTCTGCAAAGGTGCGGTTGGCAGATGCGCTAAAGACGACCGAGGTGAAGCTTTCCTGAGCTTTTAGCCAGACGGTTTCAATCGGCCAAAGTGTCTACGATGAATTGAAACACCGAATTGATATTGCTGCTTATTGTGCCTGCGCCAGCGATGAGCGCTGCGGAAATTACACCGACAATAAGCCCGTATTCAACCGCTGTCGCACCGTCTTCGTTTTTGCAAAAATTTATAAAAAAATGCAGCACAGGATATTCCCCATCCACCATCCGGTGCGTTTCGACAACCGGCATATGCCCTGTTGAAATCAGCACCATTCTAGGTCGCCAATATGAGGAATCCGTTACCTTTGATGGTAAATGATCAGCAACCGCCGTCGTTGCTGTAGCCCGTGACGACGCAGGGCATTTCCGGCATTGGCTGGGTGATACTGCGACGGATCGAATAGGTCTTGCCCACATCGGTCTTCTTGATGGAGCCCGTGCTGATCATGTCGAAATTCTCGGGGAACTGTGCAACGCGCGTCTGCGATTTTCCGGCGAGCATCGGGGTAACGATCAAGGAAAGGGCGATGACCGCCGTGCCGAAAAGCAGAGCGACATTCAGGACGCCGGTACGACGAGTTTTGTTGGAATATGAATGACGACCTTCCACCGTCTTCCAGAAATCCTCGTTCATGACCAACCTCGTCTCGCGCAGTTTACCGCTTCTTTAGCTTAATAATCTGCCAGAGGGTGCTAAACGATCTCTTAACGAAGCTCCGTTTTGGCACGGCAAAACCGTGAATTCAGGGCATTTTCACAAAGCTGTGACGGGATATGACAGGAGGGCCTCAAGGGCCTCACGATTCTACAGCAAATCCTGGAGGAACGGGATGAGAGGCTCATCGGCCGGCGGCATGGGATAATCGCGCAGTGCCTGCGGTTTGACCCACTTCAGCGCCTGTCCTTCCCGGCCATGGGGAATGCCTTCATAACGACGGCACACGTAAAGCGGCATCAAAAGATGAAAGGTCTCGTAGGTATGGCTGGCAAAGGTCAAGGGCGCGAGACAGGCGACCTTGGTTTTGATGCCCAGTTCCTCGTCCAGTTCGCGCACAAGGGTTTCTTCCGGGGTTTCGCCGTGCTCCACCTTGCCGCCGGGAAATTCCCATAGCGCCGCAAGCGACTTGCCTTCCGGCCGCTGCGCCAGAAGAATACGCCCGTCCTGATCGAGAAGCGCACAGGCGGCGACCAGCAAAATCTTTTTGCCCGCCTCGCTCATTCGCCGCTCCCTTTTCGCCAGTAGCGATAACGATAAGCCTCGGAGAAGCCGAATTTTTCATAAAGCGCGATCGCCGGCGCATTGGTGGAGACTACCTGCAGCCAGGCGGTTTTGGCGCCGCTGATTCTGGCCCAGCGCAGGGCCGACGACAGAACCTGCGTGCCCAGTCCCTTTTTACGCTGCGACTTTTCGACGTCGAGCGAGATGATGCCGGCAAGGTCGTTATCCTGCACGCAGATCACCGTGGCGAGCGGGTTGCCCTCCACCTCCTCGTTGATGAAGAGGCCAAGCGTCGGCTTGATGGAACTGACGATTTCCGCGATTGCCGGGCGCAGCGCCGGATCGCCGTCGCTAACTTTGATGCTCGCTTCGACAAAACGGCCGATATCATGGCTCGGCAGGCTGACCAACGTTTCCGGCAGTTCCATGCTGGAGAGATCGGCCGTCATGACCACAACCTCTTCGAAGACGGACCAGCCGTCACCAGTCAGAAAATCCACGAGTTGCGGCGGCATCAGCGTCGTTTCGCGCACCACCAGCGGCCGGCCGAAATCCTCGAAACGCTTGCGCGCCTTTTCCAGCCGCACGGCGCAGTTGCCGTAATCGGAGGGATCGAGCGGCACTACGCAGTTGATACGCTTGGAGGGATGCGAACCCGTGAGACGGATTTGCCAGCTGCCGTCATAAATCACCGACGAGGCGGGCCATGCCCGGAAGCTGACGGCTTCCAGACGGCGAACCAGCGGCAGATTGACGGCCTTGTTATCCTGCATTCTCTTCGGCTCCAACGGTCAGCTCCGGTAGTCGCCGTTGATCGCAACATATTCCTTGGTCAGGTCGCAGGTCCAGACGGTGGCCGTTCCCTGGCCGAGACCGATATCCACCTTCACCGGAATGTCTTCCAGCCGCATGACGGCGCTGGTCTCCGCTTCCGAATAATCCGGATCGCGCTCACCATTAACGGCCACGCGCACGCCGCCGAACCAGATGGCAAGGCGATCACGGTCGGCCATTTCGCCGGATTTGCCGACAGCCATGACGACACGGCCCCAATTCGCGTCCTCGCCCGCAACCGCGGTTTTGACCAGCGGCGAATTGGCGATGGAAAGAGCGATCTTCTTGGCGGCGGCATCGTTTTCCGCGCCGGTGACAGTGACCTCCACCATCTTGCGCGCGCCTTCGCCGTCGCGAACCACTTGAAGCGCGAGATCCTTCAGGAGATCGTTAAGCGCGGCGCGGAAGGAAGACAGGCGCTCGTCATCGGCGCTCGTCACCTTAACCTGGCCATCTTCCGCTGCTGCACCCGTGGCGAACAGCATCAGCGTATCGGACGTGGAGGTATCGCTATCAACCGTCACGGAATTGAAGGTCGGGCCGACACCGGCCGAAAGCAGGGATTGAAGTGCCGCGGGCTCGATATCGGCATCCGTCACCACAAAGGAGAGCATTGTCGCCATATCGGGGGCAATCATGCCCGCCCCCTTGGAAATGCCGTTGATCGTGACCATTACGCCGCCGATCTCGGCGGTGCGGGTCGCGACCTTCGGGTAGGTGTCGGTCGTCATGATCGCCTTGGCAGCTTCCTGCCAGAAATCGGCTTCCGCCCTGACGTTCATATCGCTGAGAACACCGGCAAATTTCGAGGCATCCAGCGGCTCGCCGATCACGCCTGTCGATGCCAGGAAAACTTCGCCTTCGGAGCAACCAACGGCAGCGGCGGCGGATTTCGCCGTCAGTTCGGTCGCTGCCTTGCCCTTGACGCCCGTAAAGGCATTGGCATTGCCGGAATTGACCACCACCGCACGCGCAGCGCCGCCGCCAAGATTGGCGCGGCAGAAATCCACGGGAGCCGAGGGGCATTTCGATTTGGTGAAAACGCCCGCCACACTGGCCGGCTTGTCGAACACCATCAGGAGAACGTCGGTGCGGTTCTTGTACTTGATGCCGGCGGCGGCCGTCGCCATGCGAACACCACGCAGCGCAGGCATATCGGGATAAGATTTCGGAGCGAGCGGGGAAACGGCAACGGACATGGGAAGCGCCTGAAATTCTGGAAATGGGGAGGTATGGAAGTGCCTGAGATGAAACGGGGCGGCTTCTATGCCGCCCCGTAACAAGGGTAATTCTTACTGCTGCGGCTGAGCCTGCTGTTCTTTCGAGGCTTCGTCGTAGCCCTTCTTCAGCGTCTCATCCATGATGTCGATCTTCTGGTCGGCCTTTGCCTTCTCGATGAGGGCAACGTACTTGTCACGCATGACAAGCTGACGAACCTGCGGCTCGACCTGCTCGAAAGCCGGCGGCGGGGCGATGCGCTTGTCTTCCAGCTTGATGACGTGGAAGC
>JAEXMK010000193.1 GCA_023444445.1 Pseudomonadota bacterium
TTGCCGGACACGTTCGCACCTCGACGCCAGCGAATCGTAAATGGCTGTTCATTAAAAAGCCCTTGATTAGGGAAAGCTGGATTTAAGGTTAGCGCCCGGTTTTGAAACGTGGTGAATGAGTGGTAAGCGCGCAGCTTCCAATGGTTACGGGCGGGAGCGGAAAAGGGTTGTTGCGGAATGAGTGAAGCGGGACTTGAAATCGGTGCGGATGGCCGGGTGCGGTGTTTCTGGCAGCAGGGGCTTTCGGATTACAGCCGGTATCACGACGAGGAATGGGGTTATCCCGTGACTGACGATCGCCGCCTGTTCGAGAAGATTTGTCTGGAAGGTTTCCAGTCCGGGCTTTCCTGGCTCACTGTCCTTCGCAAGCGCGAGGCGTTCCGGCTTGCCTTTGCCAATTTCGAGTTCGAAAAAGTCGCGGAGTTCGGCGAAGCCGATATCGAGCGCTGCCTTGCCGACAAGGGTATCATCCGCCATCGCGGCAAGATTGTTTCCACCATCAACAATGCCCGCCGCGCCATGGTGCTGCGCGATGAATTCGGTTCGCTTGCACGTTATTTCTGGGGTTTCGAACCTGCCGCCGCAGAAAGGCCGCAAAGGCTGGACTATGCGACGTTAAGGGCCAACCCCACCAGCGCCGCCTCCATCCGCCTTTCCAAGGATTTGAAGAAGCGGGGCTGGACCTTCGTCGGCCCGACGACCGTCTATGCATTCATGCAGGCCATGGGTATGGTCAACGATCATATCGAAGGCTGCCATTGCCGCCAGCCGATAGAGGCACTGCGGCGGGAGTTTGTACGTCCATGAAGGTAACCTCCCTTCTTCTGGCTCTCACCATGACTGTGGCCGCCATGCCGCATCCATCCTTCGCGGAAAGCCGCAATGTCGATGGCATCTGGCTCGATGACGGTGAAAGGCTGAAGGAGGTCGCCCTGCCGCCGGCGGGCCCGCTGAAGCTGGATGGCTGGACGCGGCGCGGGCGCGGCGATGTCTATCGCCTGAAAGTGAAGGCGGGACAGACGGTGAAGATCGAACTTGCCGCGTCAAGCGAATTTGTCCTGATGGCCGTCTTCGATTTTTCGACGCCGGATGAGGACGCGATCTTCTTCAGCGATGCCGAAGGGAAGACGGCGACCCTGACGCCAAAGGCGGATACCGAATGGCTGATCCGCCCGACGCTCATCCTGGGCTCGCCGCGCCGGGGGCTTGGCGCGCATTACATATTGACGGTCAGCACCGGCAAATAAAGCTCGGGAGCAAGACCGAGGCGCATCAGGCCGTTTGCGTCAGCATGATCAGGCCGAAGCTCAGGACACCCAGCAGCACGAGTGACAGGCTGGCGGCCAGGATGACCTTGCCGCCGGCATGACGAAGGCTGCGAATATCGACCGACAGTCCCAGAGCCGCCATCGACATGATGGTGAGGATATTGGAGAGCGAGGCGACAGGGGAAAGCAGCGCTTCGGGAATGACGCCGAAGGACCGCGCCATGATCATCAGAATGAAGCCGATTATGAACCACGGAACCATCTGCTGCAGCTTCAGGCGTCCCTTGTCGGACTGGCCATGGATGACGGAGAGTGTGGCGATGACTGGACCCAGCATCAGCACGCGGATGAGTTTGACGATGGTGCCCGTCTGAACGGCAACGGCTCCAAGCGGCGCGGTCGCGGCCAGAACCTGCGGCACGGCATAAACGGTAAGACCGGCGAAGATGCCGTATTGGGTGGCATCGAGGCCGAGGAGCTGCGGCAGGAACGGCATCAAAAGTACGGCAGCGACGCCAAGAACAGCGGTGAAGGCAATCGAAGCGGCGACGTCTTCCGGCTTGGCGCCGATGGCGGGCGCCGCAGCTGCTATGGCGGAGTTGCCGCAGATGGAATTGCCACAGGCAATCAGCGTCGCAAGCTTGGGCGGCAATCCCAGCATTCGGCCGGCGGCATAGCTGACGACCAGCGACAGTGCCACGATCAGTGCGATGCCGCCGATCAGCAGGCCGCCGGCTCCCTTGAGGATGGAAAGGCTCAGGGATGCGCCGAGAAGTGCCACCGCGATCTCAAGCAGGGTTTTGGCGCTGAACTTTATACCCGCCGCAGCGACAGAAGGCAGCGACACCAGGGAACGCAGCAGCGTCCCGATCAGAATGGCAAGCACGAGATCGCCAAGCCATGCGTGGCCCGCAAGCCGCACCTGAAAACGCTCCGCCAGAATGGCGGCGTAGCTGACCGCCGCGCAGATGAGAATGCCCGGCAGAAGCGGGGTAAGCCAGCGGAGCGAAAACTGAAGGGGTTGAGCGAGGGTGCGATGATGTGCCATGGGCAAGACAATGCCGCAGCCGCCTGTTTTATTCTATCAAATAATATGGCATATATCATTCGATAAAATCGAACGAAACGCCATGACCTTCGAACAAGTCCGTATCTTCATTGCCGTCGCTGAACGGGAACATCTGACACGTGCCGCCGAAGCCATCGGCCTGACGCCTTCCGCGGTCAGTTCCGCCATCAAGAATCTCGAAGCCTTTTATAATGTCGAGCTCTTCCATCGCGTCGGCCGAAACATCGAGCTGACCGAAAGCGGCCGGGCCTTTCTGGGCGAGGCCAAGGCGACGCTGGCGCGTGTCCGCAATGCTGAATTGATTCTCTCTGAGATGGGCGGGCTGACGCGCGGGGAAATCACCGTCTGCGCCAGTCAGACCATTGCCAGTTACTGGCTGCCGCCGATCCTGATGCAGTTCAAGAAACTCTATCCGGGCGTCACCGTCCGGCTTGATATCGGCAATACCAAGACGGTTACGCAGGCGGTGCTGGACGGTCTGGCAGAGGTCGGTTTCATCGAAGGCAAGATCGATGAGCCGGCATTGATGGTGCAGCCTGTCGTGTCGGACAAACTGCTGGTCGTCACCGGTTCCGCCCACCCCTTTGCTGATGGCCGTTATCTCACGGCACTCGATATGCTCTATGGCACCTCATGGGTGTTGCGTGAGCAGGGCTCCGGCACCCGCTCCGCCTTCGAGGCGGCGGTGCGGCAGATGGGCGTCGATCCCGGCGAGCTTTCCGTCATGCTGGAACTGCCGTCCAACGAGGCGGTGGTGATGGCGGCGCGTTCCGGCGGGGCTGCGACGGCAGTTTCAGCCTCGGTGGCGTCTTTGTTTCTGCGACAGGGTTTGCTGGTGCGTTCGGGCATCGATCTGCCTGCCCGTAACTTTGCCTTGCTGCGCCACAAGGAGCGCCACACCAGCCGCGCCGCGATGGAGCTGGAGCGTCTCAGCCGGGCGGCTTCGGAGGACTACAAGGCAGGTCTTGCGGGGTTGTAGGCAGCAGGCGCAAGGCGCGTGACGATCACGTCATTTCCCGCGCGATGACATGATGCAGGATGCGATAATCCCTGCTTTCCTCGCCCAAGGGTGCGAGCGGCCAGTCCCATGCGGCCGCAGGCGAGCCAATCTTGACGCCATGCATCAGGTCTTCCTGCTGCCGCAGGCTGCCATCCTTGCCGATGACGTCAAAGGCGGTGTCCGTTACCAGACAGACGTTGCAGGGCAGGCCGGCCAGCGCATCGAGATGTGTGTGAATGAGCCTTGGCAGAAGATCATCAGGCGCGTTCGTAATTTTTTCTCGCTCCAGCCGGTGCTGCGCCCCGGTACCGATCTGCGACAGGAGGTTGGCCGAGACGACGAAATCGAGATAGGGCACGCGCCGCAGGAAATCGAGCGGTTCAGCCGGTCGACCGACGATGAGATCATCGAAGCCGGAAAGATCGCGATTGGCGATGCGAACGTTTTTCTTGGCATTGAAACGCAGCTTCGCCTGCACGCTGGCAAGATGCACCAGATCGACCAGAACGACGGTATCGAACATCGCCACCAGCGCATCATAGGGCACATCCCGCAACAGGCCGGACCCCAGCACCACGGCCGTCCGCCGCTGCTTCAGCTTTCTCGCCGCTTGCAGCACGAATTGCCGGCTGTTGTTTTCATGCTCTGCCCATGCGGCGGCGCAGCGGTTGGCGCGTGCCCAGAGATTGACGGAATAGCGGATATGCGGCCGGAATTCTTTCGGCGTGACCGCGCGTGTCGCGGCATATTGCAGGGCTTCGAGGATCATGAATGCCTAACGGTAGATTTCACGGCGATGGCCGATTTCGACCACCAGCACGACGAGCTTATGATCCTGTATATCGCAGATGATGCGGTAATCGCCCACCCGGTAACGCCAGAAATTTCCAAGCTCGGAGCCTTGGAGAGCGGCGCCAGTCTGGCGGGGATTGGCGAGCGCCGCTACCCTCTCTTGAAGAAAAGCACGGATACGCTGACGTATCTGTGGATCGATTTTCCGCATCTCTTTCTGGACAAGAACATCATATTCAATTGTCCAGATCACGCCAGAACTCCTCGGCGCTTATAATCTTTGATTCACCGCGCTGGATGCGCCGCGTCGCCTCTTCCGCTAGATAAAGATCTTCCATATCCTCGATATGTTTCTCGATCGCCTCGCGAATGTAATAGGCAGATGTGCGTCCGGTGCGCTCGGAAAGCGCTTTCAGCCGCTCATAGGTCTCATCCGGCAGGCGGATGGCCGTCTGTTTGCTCATTGCTCGCGTCCTTTCCGACTAAAATGGGATGCATGTATCCCATATAGCACGGCCCACCTCGCGCGGCCAGTAGAACCGGAGCCTTTGCGGCTTGCCGCACAGGGCTTCATCCTCTAAAGCATGTCTCCCAAAAGTGCGCAGCGGTTTTGGGATAAAGACATGCGTAAAAACAGAATTAAAGCGCGGCGCGCTTTAAAACCGGCATAATTTCAGGAAAATATCGGATCGGCATCATGAGCGAAAAAGCAAAAAAGCCTCAGAAACTGAAAGCCCGCCTGCCGCGTGGCTTCGTGGACCGCTCGGCTGCCGATATCCATGCCACCA
>JAEXMK010000203.1 GCA_023444445.1 Pseudomonadota bacterium
TCCGGTTCCTGATCCCGGCATTCCATTATGACTGTCAACATAGGCATAGCTCTAACGCATCGCACAATAAATTGCCACTGGGCTCGTTGCGATGGAGAACGCCGCAATCCGCACCGCCCGTTGTCTCACCTTCGGGAGCCATCCCACTCTCGTCATTTTCCCCGCAGGCTGTGGAGCGTTTCAGGTTTTCGCAATTTTGTTCTTGTATTGTTCTCATTCCTGATGTAGGAATTTAATCATTCGGACGGCGTGGAAATGCCGCCTCGGATGGAAACGATTTAGGGCGTTGAGCGTGCCTTGATGGCGTGTGACGCTCTGGGAGCATCCAGATGAGAAACCATACGCTTGACGGGCAGGCTGCATTCCAGCCGAGCCATATGCCTGATATTGCCAATGCGCTGGCCGATGCATCCGGCCTGCGCATCGAGATCGACCGTCGTCGTGGCCGGGGCGCGGGGTTGAACCCGGACGGGCGCTTCGAGGCCTTGCGGCGCCAGGTATTCGACGATGGCTGGCAGACGCTCGAGGACATGCCGGAGTTCCGCACCGAAGTGCAGGTGGAGAAGCCGCGCAGTATCATCACCCGCAACGAATCCCCCGACATCCCCTTCGACCGCTCCATCAACCCCTATCGCGGTTGTGAACATGGCTGCATCTATTGCTTTGCAAGGCCCAGCCACAGCTATATGGGGCTCTCAGCCGGGCTCGATTTCGAATCGAAGCTTTTTGCCAAGCCGGATGCGGCAAAGCTCCTGGAACGGGAGCTGGCGAAACCGGGCTACAAGCCGCGGGTGATCGCCATCGGCACCAATACGGACCCTTATCAGCCGATCGAGCGCGAGTGGCGCATCATGCGGCAGATACTGGAAGTGCTGGCCAAGGCCGACCACCCCGTCGCCATCGTCACCAAATCGGCGCTGATCAAGCGGGATATCGACATTCTGGCGCCGATGGCTAAAAAGGGCCTCGCCAAGGTCGGCATTTCCGTGACAACGCTGGACCGCAAGCTCTCGCGTACCATGGAGCCGCGCGCTGCCACACCGGAGAAACGGCTGGAGGCGGTGAAGGCACTGACGGAGGCTGGCATTCCGGTTGCCGTGATGATGGCGCCCGTCATACCGGCCCTGAATGATCATGAGATCGAGCGCATTCTCGAGGCCGGAAAGGCAGCCGGCGCGACCGAAGCTTCCTACGTGCTGCTGCGCCTGCCGCTGGAGGTGAGCCCGCTCTTTCGCGACTGGCTGTTGCGCAACTATCCGGACCGCTACCGCCATGTCATGTCGCTGGTGCGTTCCATGCGCGACGGCAAGGATTACGACGCGGAATTCGGCAAGCGCATGAAGGGCGCCGGTCCCTATGCCTGGCAGATCGGCCGGCGGTTCGAAATGGCGACCAAAAGGCTTGGCCTCATCCGCCGTGCCATTCACCTGCGCGACGATCTCTTCGTGCCTCCTGGTGGTGCCGGGGTGCAATTGTCGTTTCTCTGAAAACCGGCACTGAAAGCATTCCGTGTTAATCCGGGCCGCCGCTCCGGGCGTGCCGATCTCAGAAGGAGTATTATGAGGAGCGCCGGTCCTACGTTTTGACCGGCCATGCTCCTGACGAAATGCCCGGCGGGTTTCCCTGGCCTGCCGGACATCGCCCCCGGAACCGCCGCCTCGCGTGCGATCATTTTTCCTCCGCCGCCCCGTTGGAGGATCAAAGGTCAAGATGACCTCAGGGGCACGGTGAGCCATGCCCCTTGACCCCGGCTCACCGCGCCTGTCATCGCCCGCCTCCGGGGGCTTGCAGGAGATCGGGTGTGTATGCGAGTTTCGCCGCATGAAACGCACCGCCACACCCGATTCTCCTGCTCTTTTCGACCTTGCCGATACCGGCCCGGACTTCTCTTTCGAACTTGAAGCGAAAAAGAAAGGCCTATGGCCCGTCGCCGGCACGGATGAGGCAGGCCGGGGGCCACTTGCCGGTCCGGTGGTTGCGGCAGCCGTCATTCTCGATCCGGATAATATCCCTGTGGGTATGGACGATTCCAAGAAGCTGACCAGGCAGAAGCGGGAAAGCCTGTTCGTCCAGATCATGGAAACCTCGATCGTATCCGTCGCCTCCTCCGGCCCCGGCCTGATCGACACCATGAATATCCTGCGCGCCAGCCTTGACGCCATGCGCCGCGCCGTCCTCGGCCTTGAAATTTCCCCCGCCCTCGTGCTTGCCGACGGCCGCGACAGGCCGCCAGGCATCACCTGCGAAGCCAAGGCCGTCATCAAGGGCGATTCCCGCTCCCTCTCCATCGCCGCCGCCTCGATCATCGCCAAGGTGACCCGCGACCGGATGATGGAACGCGCGGGCGTGGTGCATTCATCCTACGGCTTTGAAGGCCATGCTGGTTACGGCACACCGGCCCATCTACGCGCTATCGAAAGCCACGGGCCTTGCGCGCTGCACCGGATGAGTTTCAGGCCGCTAAGCGGGACTGATCGAAAACCACGATCCTGAAGCGGAGAATGCGGTCTCGCCCGGGATTTCAGTGCCCTGCCATGAGGTGACGATCTCCGTCTCCACTGGTAGAATTCTATCTCAATGCGTGGACTTGACGGGCTTTGGGAGAAGAGATTTGGATTTCATGAAACTGTTGAAGTCGCTCGAAGAACTTCTCTACGAGCTGGTTTCATGGCTCCTCTTCTATCCGCTGACAATGTGGCGATCGGTCGTCGCACCGCTCAGCATGATGCGCTACGCCGATAGCGAACTCGCGGATCGGCTTGAGGACCAGTATGACGACACACTGAGTCCGCCCCTCTTCCTCCTGATCACTCTGCTATTTTCGCAGGGGCTCTCCGCCTCCCTTCCGACCATTTATGATCCCACATTGGCCGCCCGGGAGCTTGGTTCGGGTTCGAACCTGCTCATAGCGCGTGGCGTTATATTCGGGATTTACCCGCTGTGTATGGCTGTCACGCTTCTGCGGTGGAAACGGGTGAGGATTACCCGAAACTCCCTGCGTCCGCCATTCTTCAGCCAATGTTACGTGGCTGCGCCGTTTACATTTGTCCTGGTTCTGGGTTTTGATTTTGCATCCATGCCTCTGGAACATGGCCTTACGTTCGGGCTCGCCATTATCGCGCTCGCCACGATCTGGTATGCGCAGGCACAGATACGATGGCTGATGCAGGATCTTGGCTTGGGCATCGCGAAAGCAGGCCTGGCTTTCAGTGGCGCATTTCTGGTTGCCACCGCAGCAGCTTTTGTACTGGCGGTGCTGATAGCGCTTGAGGCCAAGACAATCTATCCCGCGATCACGTAACAAGCCTCGACAAACCGGCAGCTACGAATTGCCGGCCAGCATCCAGTCCTCAAAGCCGATGCTTTTTCTCCAAAGGTCGACAGACATCGATAGACACGCTACAAGCCTGCACCATAGTGTGCAACCGCGAGCTTGCCAACACCGCCCCTGGTTGAGGCATAAAACAAAAAACCCCTCGCGGCGGGTGCCGGAGGGGTTTTGAATAGTCCGAGATAAATCTCAGTTCAGCTTCGACTTCACTTCGCCGATCGTGGCGGTGAAAAGCTTGGCCTTTGCGGCAGCTGTCGTCTTTTCCGCCAGCAGCTTCTCTGAAGCGGCAATGGCGATGTCGACGGCGGCGGCACGGACGGCGCCGATGGCGTCTTCTTCGGCCTGCTTGATCTTCTGTTCCGAAAGGGCCGTGCGGCGGGCGACGAATTCTTCCGTCTTCTGCTTGGCTTCTTCGGTCAGCGCTGCGGCTTCGCGTTCAGCGGCGGCAACGATGCCGGCAGCTTCGGCTTCGGCTTCCTTGCGCTTGCGCTGATATTCGGCCAGCAGGTGCTGGGCCTCTTCACGCAGACGCTTGGCTTCGGCCAGCTCGTCCTGAATGTTCTGGGCGCGCTCGTCCAGAGACTTGGAGAGCATGCCCGGAACCTTGAGATAGGCGATCAGGACGAAGAAAAGGACGAGACCGAC
>JAEXMK010000224.1 GCA_023444445.1 Pseudomonadota bacterium
CTCAAGGGGGGAGATCGGCAGGAGGCGCGACCTCCACTTCGTTCTCAAGCTTTGATATGAGCGAGACCTTGCCACATATCGATCTCCCCCCTTGAGGGGGAGATGCCCGGCAGGGCAGAGGGGGGTAAGCTCCACTCACCCTCGACCAGTCGCCAATGGACAGCCTCCTGAAAGCCCACACCTAGAGCATCGGAACGAAAAGTGTATTGCCGTTTTCGGAATCTCCAATGCTCAAACAAAAACTGAGAGCCGCGGCACCGATCTCGATTTATCTCGCGGCTCTAATCACAATGCCTGTAACCCGACTTGCGGGTGCGCAGGTCGAAGTGGAAATGGTTCCAGTGGTTGGGATCGCTGCCCGGCCCGAGAACGGTCGAGAAGTATTTGCAGCTGTCGGACCTGACCGCTTTCAGCAGCGCCTTTTCGCGGAAAGCGAAGAAGCTCTTGCTGCGCACGTCGATCTCCTTGCCGTTCTTCAGCGTGATGGTGCCGATATCGATGGCATTGCCACGCGCATGTTCGGACCAGGGATTGCTGGAACGGGAATTCATCTTGCGGCAGGAATAACCACCCATCGGCGTGATGCGGCCGACGCCTGAGAGGTAACGGAAGCGCGAGGATGGCACGAGTTCGAACTTCACCCATTTGGCAAAAGCAAGCGTGACCTGGCAATTGAGCTTCACGGCCGGGCGGATGGCGACGCCGCTGGCAAGTCCGCTGAGTTCGATCGGATAATCGATGCCGCAGGTCGGGCCGTCGGCAATACGGGCGACGTCGCGGAAGGCGACGCCGAGGCGGCGCAATTCGCTGCGGCAGGCGACTTCGGAAGACGGCATGACGCCAGGTGGCATCGACCGGTTGCTTTGCATCCCACCACCCGCCATCGGATCGTTTGGCATGAGCATGGCGACCTCCTCGACCGGCTGGCGGCGGGAGGAAGAGCCGAGTGGCGGCGGCGGAATGAGCCGCGACTGGCTGGCGGCCGGTTGCCGCCGTGGGGGCGAAACGGCCACCGGATTGTCGGTGCCGATGCCGTCCACCACCGGCTGCGCCGACGAGCCTTCGGCAATGTCGGCATCCTGCTCTTCGGCAAGCCCGCGGACCGGCTCCACGCCCAGCATGGAATCCATGTTTACGCCGCCTTCGCCTTCAGCGATCTGGTTGCTGGCCATCTGCTGCCCGGGCATGGTCTGGGCCTGCATGGTCTGGCTCTGCATGGTCTGCGCCGGCGCGGTCGCATGACCGCTGGCCGCCATGCGCGCCTGATGCTGGGATTCGAGTGTCGAATAACCCTGCGCGCCCTGAGGCGATTGCAGCAGCGGGTCCTGCGAGGCGTAAGGTTCCGGCATCGGCTGCGAAACGGCGGAGGAATAATCAGCGCCCTGCCCGACGCTCCCGGCCTGATTGACCGCGCCCGCCGGCGCACTGTAGCCCTGCTGCCGCGACGCGCGAATGGCGCTGACGCGCGTGGTGCCGTCCACCTCGGCCGGAGGCACGAGACCCTCCGCCGAACACGACACCATGACCGTGGAAATCATCAGCAACGTCACAAGACGACGCGGAAGGGAAACATACGCCATACAAGAACCCTGTACCTTCAGCGGCCGCAATCGCGGCAATACAGGGTAAATTTAAAGAAATGAGGTAAATGAAACCTTATTGGTTGCGGGAAATAACGAATGGTCCTGTTTCGTACCGCTTCAAACAGAAAGGGCGCCGCCAAAGCCGCGCCCTCCCCGCTATCTCAAATGGACGTCAAGCCGCCCGCGACACCGCGTGCCCGGAGGCCTGACCCAGTTCGAAACGCGAAAGCAGTGCCCGCAGCTGCTGGCTCTCCTGGGCCAGTGTCTGGCTGGCCGCCGTCGTTTCTTCCACCATGGCGGCATTCTGCTGGGTCATCTGGTCCATGTGGTTGACGGAGGTATTGATCTCCTGCAGGCCCGTCGCCTGCTCCCGCGCCGCTGTCGCGATGGAATTGACATGGCCTTCAACGCGGTTGACCAGCGCCACGATCTCGTCCAGCGCATCGCCGGTGGAACGCACCAGCGCGACACCACCGCCCACCTCTTCGGCTGAGCGATTGATGAGCGCCTTGATCTCCTTGGCGGCGTTGGCGGAGCGTTGCGCGAGTTCACGTACCTCCTGCGCCACCACGGCAAAACCACGCCCCGCCTCGCCCGCTCGCGCTGCCTCGACACCGGCATTCAGTGCCAGCAGATTGGTCTGGAAAGCGATCTCGTCGATGACGGAGATGATCTGCCCGATGCGTTTCGAGGAATCCTCGATGCGCCCCATGGCATCGACGGCATTACGGACGATCTCACCCGAACGGCCGGCGCTTGTTTTCGTGTCCTGCACCATCTGCCGGGCTTCATTGGCCCGTTCCGAGGCGGTGCGCACCGTCGCAGTGATCTCGTCAAGAGCCGCCGCCGTTTCCTCCAGCGCCGCCGCCTGCTGTTCGGTGCGGCGGGAGAGATTGCCGGTGGCACCGCTGATGTCGGAGGCGCTATCATTGACGACATGCCCGGTTCTGGCAATCGCCTCGATCGCGCCATGCAGAGCGCCGACCGCACGATTGAAATCCACACGCAGCTTTTCGTAATCCGCGCCGATATCGGCAAGTTCGACCGTCAAGTCGCCATTGGCAAGCGCCTCGAGCGCATGGCCAAGCCGCTCCATGGCATGGGCCTGGCGTTCGGAGGCGGAGCGCAGAACCATCTCGTTGCCATGTCGCGCCTCCTCCAGCGCCCGCTGCTGGTCTGCCTCGCGGGCCTGTAACGCACTGCGCTCATTGACGCTGTCACGCAGCACCAGAAGCGCCTGGGCAATCGCACCGATTTCATTGCGGCGGTCGGCAAACTGGATTTCGGCCGTGCCGTCACCATCGGCGATACGCTTCATGCTCTGGCGGATGAGATCGATCGGCCGCGTCACACTGCGCACCACAAAGGCCGCGACACCAATGACCAGAAGGCCCACCACGACACAAAGGCCGCCATTAAAATAGGCGTCGCGCCAGAATACCGCCTCGAGATCATCGACATAAACACCGGTGCCGACAATCCAGCCCCAGGGGGCGAAGCCGGCTACATGGGAAAATTTCTCGACCGGCTCGGGTGTACCGGGCTTCGGCCAGTAATAATCGACAAAACCTTGACCGCCCGCCTTCACCGTCTTCACGAATTCGACGAACAGCGCCTTGCCGTTCGGATCCTTGTTGGCGGTGAGGTCCGTGCCGTTCATTTCAGGCTTGATCGGATGCATCACCATGGTCGGATGCATGTCGTTGATCCAGAAATAGCCGCTGCCATTGCCGTAGCGCATGGCCGCAATCGTCGTCTTCGCCTGCTGTTGCGCCGCCTCCCGCGTCAGGCTTCCGCCCTGCTCCAGCTGGTAATATTGCTTGAGAATGGCGACGGCTGTCTCATTCATCGCCGCAAGCCCGGCCTTGCGCTCGCGCTCCATCTCGCGATAGCTTTCAAACAGGCTGAATGTGAGCGCCGCGGCCAGTATTGCCAGAAACAATGCGACAAGCGCATAAAGGCGCATAGATATTGTTACGTTTTTCATGTTCCCCCCAACATCGCCGAATGCACTTTGACCAGCCGATCTTAGAGGGAACAAATTTATTATTGCTAAATACGATTGTTATACGATCGTCTTATTCGGAAGCTCAACGGGAATATAATTCCGCATTGCAAATTGCGACAACAGGCATGAAATTTCAGGCCCGCCGGCGGCATTTAAAGACACCGTTAACCCTGCCGCCCCTATCCTCATTGACCGAAATGACTCTATAGGGAGGCACTCGATGGCCCGGCCGAATTTCCGCTATACGCATTATGACCTGAAGGAACTGCGGGCTGGCACCACCCTTGAAATATCGCTGTCGGCCGTCAACAATGTCCGGCTGATGACGGGCGCGAATTTCCAGCGTTTTACCGAATTGCTCGACTTCAAATATCTCGGTGGCGTCGCCAAAAAATCGCCAATCCGCATTGCCGTTCCAGAAACCATGCACTGGCACCTGATCATTGATGCCGAGGGCCATAGCGGCCTGGCGGAATCCTCAGTCAAGATGCTGCCGGCGCAGCCGCAGGCAACGCTCCAGCGCAAGGCATCCTGATTTCTTTTAAAAACAGTGAGTTGTTTCGATTTCACGACTCACTTTGCAAGCCACCTGATTCTTTTTCTCAAGTTCCACGGCGAATACAAGCATCGCTCCGGCCGCATGCACGCCTAGCGGGACCCGCGCTCGCGGCGCAGCTTTACCCACCAGTCGAGACGTTTGCGGATTTCCCGCTCGAACCCCCTGTCCGGCGGATCGTAAAAGGTCGTACGTCCCATTTTCTCCGGGAAATAATCCTGCCCGGAAAAGGCATCCGGTTCGTCATGGTCGTAACGGTAACCGTCGCCATACCCCTCGCCCTTCATGAGCTTGGTCGGCGCGTTCAGAATATGTTTCGGCGGCACCAGTGAGCCGTTTTCCTTGGCTGCCCGCATCGCCGACTTGAAGGCAGTATAAACGGCATTGGATTTCGGCGCGGTGGCGAGATAAACGCAGGCCTGTGCCAATGCGAGTTCACCTTCCGGTGAGCCGAGATAATCATAGGCATCTTTGGCGGCATTGCAGACGACGAGCGCCTGCGGATCGGCAAGGCCGATATCCTCCACCGCCATACGCACCAGCCGCCGCCCGAGATAAAGCGGGTCTTCACCGGCATCGAACATGCGGGCGAGATAATAAAGTGCCGCATCCGGGTCCGAACCGCGCACGGACTTATGCAGCGCCGATATGAGATTGTAGTGACCGTCCTGGCTCTTGTCGTAAACCGGCGCGCGGCGCTGCACGATGCGTGTCAGCCCCTCGGTATCGAAAGTCTCGTCCTTGCGCGCCGCCCGCCAGACCTCTTCGGCAAGCGTCAGCACCGCTCGGCCATCGCCATCGGCCATGCGGATCAGGCTTGCCCGCGCCTCTTCCGTCAACGGCAGAGGCTTGCCCTCGGCCTCCTCGGCGCGCTTCAGAAGTTCACTGAGGCTATCCTCGTCATGCGAACCGAAGGTCAGGACACGCGCCCGCGACAGAAGAGCGGCATTAAGTTCGAAGGACGGGTTTTCCGTGGTGGCACCCACGAGGATGATGGTGCCATCTTCCATGACCGGCAGGAAACTATCCTGCTGGGCCCGGTTGAAACGATGGATTTCGTCGACGAAAAGCAGCGTCTGCCGGCCATTCATCCGGCGCGTGCGCGCCGCCTCGAAAACCTTCTTGAGGTCAGCGACACCGGAAAAGATCGCTGAGATCTGCTCGAAAGCCAGCCCCGCCTCGCCGGAAAGCAGACGGGCAACCGTCGTCTTGCCCGTTCCCGGCGGCCCCCAGAATATCATCGACCCGAGGGAGCCGCTGTCGATCATGCGGCGCAGAACGCCCTCTTCACCCGTCAGATGTGGCTGCCCGCTCACCTCCGCCAGCGTTTTCGGACGCAGGCGATCGGCAAGAGGCCGCCGGTTGGCGACCTCCACGGGCACTTGCGGGGCGAAGAGGTCATCGCTCATCGCAGGAACTGCCGGATACGCTGCCCGTCACGCAGGATTTCCACCCGCCAGAAACCGGGATTGTCGTCCAGCGCCCTCTCAACCGCAGCGGTGGAACCGATATCCGCACCGTTCAGCGACAGGATGACGTCCTTTGGCTGGAAGCCGACGCGATAGGCCGGTGAGCCGCGCTTCACATCGGTAATGACGACGCCCGTCACCTGTGAAGGCATGCGCAATTCATCGGCAAGCTTCGGCGAGAGGTTGGCGACGGTAGCGCCCGCGAAGGGATTGCGGCCTTCGAGCAGACGCTCGTCACGCGGCGCGGTTTCCGGTGCCGTATTGAGAGCGATGGTCACCTTCTTCTCTTTGCCCTTTTCCACAACCGTCAATTCGGCCGATTTGCCGATGCCGGCCGTCGTCAGACGATAACCCAGCGCATCGGGATGCTCGACTTCAAGGCCATTGACGGCAATTACCACCTGTCCGGGTTCGATACCCGCCTTTTCCGCCGGACCGCCCTTCGTGACGCTGACGACAAGCGCACCACGGGCGCGGTGCAGGCCGAGCGCTTCCGCGACATCCGACGTCACCGGATCGAAAGTTGCGCCGATATAGGGCCGCTGGAAGTTCACATCGCCCCGCTCGGCGGCAGCCACGAAAACCCGGACCAGATTGGCCGGGATTGCGAAGCCGATGCCGTTGGACCCGCCGCCCTTGGAAAAGATAGCGGTATTGATGCCGATCAGTTCACCCGCCATGTTCATCAGCGCACCGCCGGAATTACCGGGGTTGATGGAGGCGTCGGTCTGAATGAAGAAGCCGAAATCACCCTGCGTCACCTGGTTGCGGGCAAGGCCGGAGACGATGCCGCTCGTTACCGTCTGGCCGACCCCGAACGGGTTGCCGATGGCGAGCACCAGATCACCGACCTCGATCTTGTCGGAATCGCCGAGCGACAGCACGGGGAACTGCTCCTTAGCGTCGATCTGCAATATGGCGAGATCGACGCGATCGTCCTTCAATAGCACCTTGGACGAAAACTCCCGACCATCCGCCAGCGCCACCTTGATGTCGTCAGCGCCATCGATGACATGATTGTTGGTCACCACAAGACCGCCTGCCGTTACGATGACGCCCGACCCCAGCGATGACTGCTTTTCCGTGCGGTTCGGCATCTGCTGGCCGAAGAACTGCTCGAAGAAGGGATCACCGGCAAAGGGCGACAGACGCCGCTGCACCACGCGCTCGGCGTAGACATTCACCACAGCACCTGCGGTACGCTTCACCAGCGGCGCGAAGGAAAGTTGCATTTCCGTGTGGCTTGCCGGCACGGTCTTGTTATCCTGCGCCCCGGCGCCCACGGGCAGGAGAACGAGCGCGGCGAAAAAGCCGGTGGACAGATACTTCAACACGCTTCGCATGTGATTCCTCATCGTCATCAGTATGATGGAGTTATAACGCCAAAGCCTGTAAAGCAAAGAGCGGCAAGATGATGGCCATGATTTTCCAGGCGGGGACCGGTTCACGCAATTGGAACCAACAGAACCCCTTTTCGGTTTCAGCCGACAATACTGTCGTTAAAAGAGACGATCCATGCATCTGAAACCCACCCTCCTCGCCTCCGGCATTCTCCTCGCCTCCTCCCTCGTTTCACCGGTCAGCGCGGCAAGCTTCGATTGCACCAAGCCCGATCTGGCGGCCGACGAAAAAGCGATCTGCGATAATCGCGCACTGAACGATCAGGATGTGAAGATGGCCACCACCTTCGACATCCTCACCCAGCTGATGGCGATGGGCGCGCGCGACACCTTGCGCGACGAACAGAGCAAGTGGCTGAAGAAGCGCCAGGAATGCGCAGCCGATGTGCCCTGCCTGACGGGTGCCTATGAGGAACGGATGAAGCGCCTCGGCGAAGCGTTCCAGAGCATCAACCGCCCGCTCTGATCGTTATCGCCTACTCTCACACCGCACGGATGATGCCTTCCATGAGGCCGTGCAACTGGTCGCGATAACCGGTTCTGGCCGAAGGCGCATCCTCGCGCGAGGTCATGACCACGGAAAGCCTTCTGGCGGGTGCGATATAGAGCATCTGCCCGCCGTAACCCCAGGCATAATAAACCGTCTCCCCGGCCATTTCTCTGATGAACCAGCAATAACCGTAACCATCGCCGTTGAAGACGGAGTTGGTGCGCTGCTGCCAGGACTGGCTGATCCATTCCTGGGAGATCAGCCGCTCACCATCAGGCGTTACCCCGCCAAGACGATAAAGCTCCCCAAACGCCAGCAGCGAGCGCGCCGTCATCGCCATCTGGTTGCCGCCAAGATAGAGGCCTTGTGGATCGCGCTCCCAGCCGCCAATGGAAAACCCTTCAAGCGGCCGAAACCAGTCTCGGGCCAGAGACAGCGTCGAACGGTCGGATGCCTTCGTCAATATCGCCGAGAGCAGATGTGTCGACGCTGTGGAATAAAGCATGCCTCCGCCGGGCTCCCCGGCAAAACCGGACCCCAGCGCCATTTTCACCCAGTTTCGGCTGGCAACCCAGCGGCCATAATTGGGGCCGGACATACGCTCCAGACCGGATTGCATGGACAAAAGGTTACCGATGGTGATCCGCTCCAGCCTAGGATCGGGATTCGGCGGAAAGTCGCTGCGCAGAATCGTGGCGATCGGCTGATCTGCGCCCTCAATGATCCTGCGATCGATCGCCATGCCCACCAGCGCCGAAATGACCGATTTCGAGGCGGACTTGATATTGGTGGAGCCGTTGAGGCTCGCACCATGATAGGCGCGGCTGGCGACCTCCTCGCCATCGATGCTGACAATCACCGCCTTGAGGCTGGAAAGCGCATCGGCCTGCCTCAACAACGGATCGAAACGGATGTTGTTACCGGCGCTTTGAGCACGGGCAAGCCGGGCAAAGGGTATCGACGCCATAAGGGCGAGTGCGGTTCGTCTTTTCATGGTGATGAAGTTAGGCATCGTTGCGCTACGGAAAAGAGCCGATGGACGAACATCACTCCAATGTGACTAAAATGAAAGTTCACCCGCCAATTGGATAATTTCAAATTTCATTATGAAAACAGCGCGTTGCGCGCACTTGCAGAATCATTCTTAGAGGCAGTTGAATCGATTTGCGAACCCCCACGTGGCATTCGCCGGACGGCCAGTAAAAAACCGCCCCGAAAGGCGGCTGACTAAAGGATGGCAATCTTGCCTCAAACGCCACATCATCCTCGGGCCTGTCCCGAGGATCCATCCACGTCTCGCAAAGTCGAAGGGGTGTAGATGCTCGGGACGGGCCCGAGCATGAGGACGGAGAGGTATTCGCGTGCAAAACCCCGCAGATTACTCCGGTAGAATCCGCACGGCACCCTTGTCCGCGCTGGACGCAAAGGCCGCATAGGCCTTAAGCGCCGTCGTGACATTGCGCTTGCGCGGTGCTTCAGGCTTCCAGCCCTTCTCTTCCTGCTCGGCCCGGCGCGCGGCCAGTTCCGCATCCGAAACCTTGAGATTGATCGTGCGGTTCGGGATATCGATCTCGATCAGGTCACCCTGACGCACGAGGCCGATTGCGCCGCCCTGTGCCGCTTCCGGTGAAGCATGGCCGATGGAAAGGCCTGACGTGCCACCAGAGAAGCGACCGTCGGTGATGAGCGCGCAGTCTTTACCGAGGCCCTTGGATTTCAGGTAGCTGGTCGGATAGAGCATTTCCTGCATGCCCGGCCCGCCCTTCGGACCTTCATAACGGATGACGACGACGTCGCCCGCCTTGACCTCGTTGCCGAGAATGCCCTTAACCGCCGCGTCCTGGCTTTCGTAAACGACCGCCGGGCCGTTGAATTTCAGAATGGACTCATCAACGCCCGCCGTCTTCACGATGCAGCCGTCGAGAGCGATGTTGCCGTAAAGCACGGCCAGACCGCCATCCTTGGAGAATGGCTTCTCGACCGAGCGGATGACGCCATTGTCGCTGTCGGTATCCAGATCGTCCCAGCGCGAGGACTGGCTGAAGGCAACCTGCGTCGGCACGCCGCCGGGGGCCGCCTTGAAGAATTCGCGAACCGTCTCGCTGTTGGTGCGGGTGATGTCCCAGCGGTCGATGGCGTCGCCAAGCGTCGCTTCATGCACCGTATAGGTATCGCGGTTGATGAGACCGCCGCGTTCCAGCTCGCCGAGAATACGCATGATGCCGCCGGCGCGGTGAACGTCTTCCATGTGAACGTCCTGCTTGGCGGGCGCAACTTTCGAAAGGCACGGAACCTTGCGGGAAAGACGGTCGATGTCTTCCATGGTGAAATCCACCCCGCCCTCGTGCGCGGCAGCGAGGATATGCAGCACCGTGTTAGTAGAGCCGCCCATGGCGATATCCAGCGACATGGCGTTTTCAAACGCCGCCTTGTTGGCGATGGTGCGCGGCAGGACGGTTTCGTCCTCCTGCTCGTAATACCGGCGAGCAAGATCGACGATCAGATGACCAGCCTCAACGAACAGCCGCTTGCGATCCGAGTGGGTGGCAAGCGTCGAGCCGTTACCGGGCAGAGACAGGCCCAGCGCCTCGGTCAGACAGTTCATCGAATTGGCGGTGAACATGCCGGAACAGGAACCGCAGGTCGGGCAGGCCGAACGCTCGATGACCTTGACGTCCTCGTCGGAAATCTTGTCATCGGCAGCTGCCACCATGGCGTCGACGAGATCGAGCGCGACCGTCTTGCCGTGCAGAACAACCTTGCCTGCTTCCATCGGACCACCGGACACGAAGACGGCGGGGATGTTAAGGCGCATGGCAGCATTCAGCATGCCGGGGGTGATCTTGTCGCAGTTGGAAATGCACACCATCGCATCGGCGCAATGGGCGTTGACCATGTATTCGACCGAGTCAGCGATGATCTCGCGCGAGGGCAGCGAATAAAGCATGCCGTCATGGCCCATGGCGATGCCGTCATCGACCGCGATGGTGTTGAATTCCTTGGCAACACCGCCGGCCGCTTCAATCTCGCGGGCAACCAGCTGACCGAGATCCTTAAGATGCACGTGGCCGGGCACGAACTGCGTGAAGGAATTGACCACCGCGATGATTGGCTTGCCGAAATCACTGTCTTTCATGCCGGTGGCGCGCCAAAGGCCGCGCGCGCCCGCCATGTTGCGGCCGTGGGTTGTCGTTCTGGAGCGATAGGCTGGCATGGTGTTTTCCTCGATCTCTGGCCAGAAGCGCATTTCCGCAAGTGCGGTTAAAAATAGCTCCTGCCCTATTTTGCGGTTTTTCTAGCGCAAACCGCAAGCCCTGTCACTGTCACCTTCGGGCAAAACAGTACGGTTCGGTACGGTACGCCTTCTATTCAGCGCCATCCGTGAAGGACACGCCATCACAAATGCGCGATTACCACCTGTTGGGCGTTGTTTTTCTGCAGCGCGCTGAAACATATCTGTGCAGCGACCGTATTGGCTATCATAATCGATTTATCGCCGATGCACCCGGCTTTTGTGGAGGTTTCAATGCCCGCCTATCGTCCGCCCCATATCGCGTCTTCAGAGATCACCCCTAAGTCCTTTTATCTGTCCCGACGCAACTTCCTCGGAACGGCGGCAGGCCTCGCTGCGATAGGATTGACCGGACGCGATGCCATCGCCGCGCCGCTGTCCGCCAAGGCCAGTGCTTACAAGCTGGATGAGAAAGTCACCCCGCTCGACGCGGTGACGAGCTACAATAATTTCTACGAATTCGGCGTCGGCAAGTCCGACCCCAAGGAAAATTCCGGCAAGTTCAAACCCACGCCCTGGACCGTGAAGGTAGACGGCCTCGTCTCCAAGCCGCAGGAATTCGGCATCGAAGAGCTGATGAAATACCAGCTTGAGGAGCGCACCTATCGCATGCGCTGCGTCGAAGGCTGGTCGATGGTCATTCCCTGGATCGGCTTCCCGCTTGCCAGCCTGCTCGACAAGGTCGAGCCGTTGGGCAGCGCGAAATATGTATCCTTCGAGACGATCGTGCGACCTGAGGAAATGCCGGGCCAGAGCGGCTTGTTCCAGCCTCTTTCATGGCCTTATGTCGAAGGTCTGCGTCTTGATGAAGCGCGTCATCCGCTCACCATCCTCGCCGTCGGGCTTTATGGCGAAACCCTGCCGAATCAGAACGGCGCACCGATCCGGCTCGTCGTGCCGTGGAAATACGGTTTCAAGGGAATCAAATCCATCGTCCGGATTTCGCTCACTGAAAAACAGCCGGAAACAACCTGGAAAAACTCCAATGCCCGCGAATATGGCTTCTATTCCAACGTCAATCCGCATGTGGACCATCCGCGCTGGAGCCAGGCGACGGAGCAGCGCATTGGCGAAGGCGGCTTTTTCGGCACCCAGAACCGCCCGACGCTGATGTTCAACGGCTATGACGAGGTCGCGAGCCTTTATGCCGGAATGGACCTGAAGGCGAATTATTGACCATGGCCTTCGCCCTCACCTTACCCTCCCTGCCGAAGCGCTATCAGCCGGCTGCCATCTGGTCGCTGTATGTCATCGGCCTTGCTCCCGGTGTCTGGTATTTCTATCTCGCCGCAACCGGCGGCCTCGGCTTCAACCCGGTCAAGGATTTCGAGCACCTTCTCGGCATCTGGGCGCTGCGCTTCCTCTGTCTCGGGCTGCTCGTCACGCCGCTGCGCGATCTCTTCAACATCAACCTTATCGCCTACCGCCGGGCGCTGGGGCTGATTGCCTTTTATTACGTACTGGCGCACTTCACCGTCTATCTGGTGCTGGACCGTGGCCTCGTCTTCAGCTCCATCGCTGGTGATATCCTGAAGCGGCCTTATATCATGTTCGGCATGGCGGGGCTCGTCATGCTCCTGCCCCTGGCGCTCACCTCCAACCGCTGGTCCATCCGCAAGCTCGGCAGCCGCTGGAACACGCTGCATAAACTCGTCTATCTCGTCCTCATCGTCGGCGTGCTGCATTTCGTGCTGGCCCGGAAATCGATCACACTGGAGCCGGTGTTTTATATCAGCACGATGGTGGTGCTGTTGGGCTATCGGCTGGTACGGCCATCGATCATGGCGCGGAAGCGGGGAAGACGCGCCGTTGGCAATGCACAGCAACGCCCGTCAAAAACATGAAACCGACGGACCGAAACCCGAAAACCTCGCAACGCCCTAAAATTGCCGGCTCCAGTCAAGCGGCTGTTTCCGAGATTTTCCGCATCATGGCAATGGGGATGTCTCTCGCCCCAATGATATTGCCCGGACGATGAACAACGCTCATCGGCACGCACTATCAAAGCTTCTCGAACACATTGAGAATGGCGAGATCAATGAAGAAGACCTGCAAAAGCTTTGGCTGGCCCATTATGCTTCGGACCGTGTCGCCCTGATGGCGCCACTTGCCAATCTTATTCGTCAAATCAGCCAATATTCGCCCGGTCGCCAGCCTTAAACACAGAAAGCAACGCAAACAAAAAAGCCGGGCGATCTCTCACCCGGCTTCTTAACTCGTGACGCCTCAAAGGCGCCAGACCTTACGCAGCTTCGGCAGCAGCAGCTTCAGCAGCAACGCGAGCCTTGTCGGCTGCGCCCTTGGCGTCAACGTCGCGCTCGACGAATTCAACGACGGCCAGAGCCGCGTTATCGCCCTGGCGGAAGCCAGCCTTCATGATACGCAGGTAGCCACCGTTGCGGGTTGCGTAACGCGAAGCGATTGCGTCGAACAGCTTGCGAACAGCGTCCTGATCCTTGATCTGCGAAATGGCCTGACGACGAGCGTGCAGGTCGCCGCGCTTGCCCAGCGTCACGAGACGCTCGACGATCGGACGGATTTCCTTCGCCTTCGGAAGGGTGGTGACGATCTGCTCATGGGTGATGAGCGAAGCAGCCATGTTGGCAAACATTGCCTTGCGGTGGCTGGCGGTTCTAT
>JAEXMK010000234.1 GCA_023444445.1 Pseudomonadota bacterium
CCCTCAAGGGGGGAGATCGATACGAGGCGATGTCTCGCATATATCGACGCTTGCAAATGAAGTGGTGGTAGCGCCCCTTGCCGATCTCCCTCCTTGTGGGGGAGATGTCCGGCAGGACAGAGGGGGGTGAGCCACACACTCCGACGGAAAACTTCAGTCGATTCGCCCCGACTTCACCGCTCTGCCCTCACGGCTTCCCCGCCCGTTCCATCAGTTAACGCGCCACAGCCTCATAAGCCGGCAAGGATGCCGCATCGTTGGCGGCGTTGCTGGCAACAGGATGCGACGCGAACCGGGCGATGACCATGTGGGCCGCGGGATCGACATGGATCGCCTGGCCGTGCACCCCACGCGCCATGAAAGCGCCGTTGGCATTGTGGGTGACCCACCACATGGCGCGATAGCTCCAGCCCTGCAAGGCCGGATAACCGCCCTTCGCAAAAGCCGCCTTGTCGCCGCCGTGGCGAATGGTGTCGATTGCCTTTTGCGGGATCAGGCGCTCGCCGCCCGCCATCCCTCCGTCTAGCAAAAGCTGGCCGATGCGCGCCATGTCGAGTAAGCCCGCGTTCAGCCCGCCGCCTGCAAAGGTCGTACCGGTGGAATCGACCGTGTAATAGGCGTCCTGTTCGGCGCCCATCCGGCTCCAGATCCGCTCGGATAGCAGCTGCGCCACCGATTTGCCGGAGATCCGGGAACAATTCATGAGTTGTCAGGGACTCGTGATCCCTTCAAGGCATAGTCCTCAGCGCCGCCCGGTCTCGTCCCTGCCATCCCGCACCGTAGCATCTGCCACCTTTTGCGTCGTCACGCTCAGCGCTGTGGCTTCCTTCATCTTCTGTGCAATCGAGCGGATCACGCGCGTTGCCTCGGCGGAGAGTGAGCGGGGGCGGGTAAGCGCCGGCATGGCGGGGGTGTTCGCGGATGCGGCAGCGACCTGCGCCGAGGGTTGCGGGCGCGCACCCGTTGGCAGCGGGTTCTGGATGCCGGGGATGGGGCGTAGCTCCATGCCCTGATGGGCATAATCCATCAGCCGCTTGAAGGTCATGGCGGGCAGCGCGCCGCCGGTCATGTTGTTCATCGGAGTGAACTCGTCATTCCCGAACCAGACAGCCGTCGTGTAATTGCCGGTGAAACCCACATACCAGGCGTCGCGATAGGCCTGCGAGGTGCCGGTCTTGCCGCCGGAGACGATGCCGTTGTCGAGCGCTCCACGCCGGGCCGTGCCCATGACCGGGATCGTCACCAGCATCTGGTTCATCTTGGAATTGGCTTCCTGCGAAAGCACGCGCTTGGCAGGCGGCTCGTCGTGGTTGAAATCGTAGAGAACCTTGCCCTCGTAATCCAGAACCTGCTCGATGCCGTGGCGGCGAGACTGCATGCCGTCGGCGGGGAACACGGCATAGGCGGTGGCCTGATCGAGAACCGTCACTTCGGAGGTGCCGAGCGGAATGGTCTTGTCGGTGCGCAGTGGCGTCGCCACGCCCATTGCTTTGGCGGTATCGACGATCACCTGCGTGCCGAGCACGTCCTTGGCCAGCCGCACGGGGACGGTATTGTAGGACTTGGCGAGCGCCATCTGCAGCGTCACCTTGCCGGCATAGGAGCGGCCGTAATTCTGCGGCGACCAGCCGCGCCAGGTCACTGGCGCATCCGAGATCAGCGTGTCCGGCTTCATGCCCTTTTCCATGGCGGCCGAGTAGGTATAGACCTTGAAGGAGGAACCGGGCTGGCGCAGGGCCGCCGTGGCGCGGTTGAACTGGCTTTCGCCATAATCCCGGCCGCCGACCATGGCGCGTACGCCGCCGCCGTTTTCAATCATCACCATCGCGCCCTGCTTGACGCGATAACCCTCACCATATTCGCGCAGCTCCATTTCCATCGCCTGCTCGGCCGCTTGCTGCAGGCCGGTATCGATGGTGGTGCGCACGACGACGGTGTGGTCTTTAAACTTGCCTTCGGCGGCCAGCCGCTGCACCTCGTCAAAAGCCCAGTCGAGGAAATAATCCGGCGCCTTCACATCGGCGCGGTCGACGACGGTGGCAGGGTTGCGCCGGGCACCGATCACCTGGCCCTCGGTCATCAGGCCGCTCTGCACCAGGTTGGATAGCACGGTGTTGGCGCGGGCACGCGCGGCGGGCAGGTTGACATGCGGCGCATATTTGGCTGGCGCCTTGAACAGGCCGGCCAGAATGGCGGATTCGGAAAGCGTCACGTCGGTGAGATTCTTGCCGAAATAAAACTGCGCCGCCGCAGCAGCACCGAATGTACCGCCGCCCATATAAGCGCGGTCGAGATAGAGGCTGAGGATTTCCTTCTTCGACATGTTGGTCTCGAGCCACAGCGCGAGGAATGCTTCCTTGATCTTGCGCTCCAGCGAGCGTTCATTGGTGAGGAACAGGTTTTTGGCGAGCTGCTGCGTCAGCGTCGAGCCGCCCTGCACAACGCCGCCGGCGCGGGCGTTTTCGCTCATGGCGCGGGCAAGGCCGATGAAATCGATGCCGAAATGCTCGAAGAAACGCCGGTCTTCAGTCGCCAGAACCGCCTTGATGAAATGGTCGGGCATCTGGTCGATCGGCACGCTGTCTTCATGGATGATACCGCGATGGCCGATGGTATTGCCGTAACGATCAAGGAAGGTGACGGCGAAATCGCCGCGATAACGCCAGTCCTTCTTGGTTTCCTCGAAAGCGGGCATGGCGAGCGCCAGAAGCACGACCGATCCTGCCGTTCCGAAGGTCAGGGCATCACAGGTGAGATTAACGACAAGTTTCTTCCATCCGCGCACATGCAGCTTGCGCGAGGCGATGGTGACGTCTTCCCAGAAATCCACCAGCCTTGCGGCAGCCGTCCACAGGCCGCTATCGATGAAGCTATCGATCCGGAGCAGGATGTGCCGTTTTTTACGGCCTTTTTTATCGTCTTTTTCTTCCTGCACCTGGCGATGTTTTCCTGTTCAACGCAACGCGGTCATCGATATTCTGCGCTTCAACCCATTCCCGACGCAAAACCGTGGCATGGTTATGTCGGAAGTGCTTGACGTGGCGGCCTTTCGCGGGCCAATGACCGCTCTGCCGCCTGCCAATATGCTAAAATATCGTACAAACCAGCCCTTGGCGATACGATATAAAGGATTAGGGACTGGTTAAACACTCCCGTCCAAGTGATCAAAATGAAACGGAAATGTTAACGATGAATGACGCACCGTTCTGGAAAACCAAATCGCTGACCGAGATGACCGGTGAGGAATGGGAAAGCCTGTGCGACGGCTGCGGATTGTGCTGTCTGAACAAGCTGGAAGACTGGGACACCGGCGAAGTGGTGTTTACCTCGGTCCGCTGCGTGCTGCTCGACGGTGAGAGCTGTCGATGCTCCGACTATGAAAACCGCCGCGCCACCGTGCCTGATTGTATTCAGCTGGACCTGAAAAAGGTGCATGAAATCGGCTGGCTGCCGCCCACCTGCGCCTATGCGCTGGTGCGAGACGGCAAGGATCTCTACTGGTGGCACTATCTCGTGTCAGGCGATACCGAAACGGTGCATCAGGCGGGCATTTCCGCGCGCGGCCGCACTGTCAGCGAGGCCGATGTGGATGTTGACGACTTCGAGGATTATGTGGTCGACTGGCCGCTGACGGTCGGCGAGAGGGCGGGCGAAAAAGAACGGACCTGACGGAAAACGGCAATTTTTGTTTTTGTCCTATTCCTGCCCCATCAGCCTCCTAAAGGCATGTCATCCGAAAACGTGTCACGGTTCGGGCTACGACTTGTCTGAGATCAAAGACAGCTTCCGGTCATTCCGGCAATTGATCCGCAAAAGCGGACGAGGGACATCAAAACGCATGCGCTATCGGCTGCCCGCCATCTTTCTTTCATGCCTTGCCGTTCCGGGGCTCCTGCCGTTTTCCGCTGACGCCCAGCAACAGCCCCAGGCCTTCGAATGCACGCTGGTCACATCAATCGAGACCGGCGCCATCATCAACCAGCAGGGCGCCTGCGACCAGCGCGTTGCACCGGCCTCCACCTTCAAGGTGCCGTTGGCGCTGATCGGTTACGATGCCGGCATACTGCAGGACGCGAAGTCGCCTGCCTGGGACTGGAAACCCGGCACGGAGGCGCGCGCCGCCGACCGCAAGACAGTCGACCCGACCATCTGGGAGCAGGATTCGGTGCTGTGGTATTCGCGCGAAATCACCCGCCGCCTCGGCCCGGAAAAATTCACCGCCTATGTGAAACGCCTCGGTTACGGCAATGCCGATGTTTCGGGTGAGCCGGGCAAGAACAATGGACTCACCCACTCCTGGCTGGGGGCGTCGCTCACCATCTCGCCGGTGGAGCAGGTCGGTTTCCTGCGCCGGTTGCTTGCCGGCAATCTGCCTTTCTCCCGCGATGCGCAGGCGAAGACACGCGCCATCGTGCCGGTTTTCGATGCGCCGGAAAGCTGGGCCGTACACGGCAAGACCGGAACCGGCTACATACGCGACGAAAAGGGCAATCCCGACCGCAACCGCCCCTTCGGCTGGTTCGTTGGCTGGGCGGAGCGTGAAGGCCAGCACATCGTCTTCGCAAGGCTGCGTGTTTCCGACAAGCCGTCAAACGAGCCACTCGGCCCCGCCGTGCGCGATGCCTTCCTGCGCGATATCCCGCGGCTGGCGGTGCATCGGTAGGCGACGGCCCTCACACGGGAAAGGACATCAACATATGTCGGATGCCTCTCGCGATGTCATCAAGCTCTACACGAAGCACGGTGCTGATTTCGACAATCAGCGCGGTCGTTCCCTAGTCGAAAAACCCTGGCTGGACAGGTTCACCTCGCTTTTGCCCGATGGCGGCACCATTCTCGATATAGGCTGCGGTTCGGGTGAGCCGATTGCCGGTTATTTCATCTCTAACAGTTATGACCTCACGGGCATCGATGCGTCTCCGCCGCTGATCGAACTTTGCCGCAGTCGCTTTCCGGAAAACCTCTGGGCCGTTGCCGATATGCGCGAACTGGCCCTTGGCCGTCGCTTCGATGGGCTGATCGCCTGGCACAGTTTTTTCCATCTGAGTGCCGAGGACCAGCGTTTGATGTTCGGTATCTTCCGCCGGCATGCCAATGAAGGTGCGGCCCTGATGTTCACCGCCGGGCCGGAGCGAGGTGAAGCAATCGGTACCTTTCAAGACAAGCCGCTTTATCACGCCAGCCTCGCGCGTGAAGATTACGAAAGCCTGCTGGCCACGCACGGATTCCGGCTTCTGGATCACGTCGTCAACGATCCGCAATTCGGCGGCGCAACGGTTTATCTGGCCAGGCGCGTGGTGTCGTAGAGCTGCTTGCATAGCCTTGGCGAATGACGCATAGGATCCGCAGGGCGGATGTGTCAGGGACTTTCCCATGCTGGAAAAACTCAAGCGATGGGCGAAATCCATCAAGCGTGACGTTCACGCCCTCTATCTTGCCGCAAGCGATCCCCGTACGCCGCTTTTGGCCAAAGTGGTGGCGATGCTGGTCGCTGCCTATGCGCTGTCACCGATAGATCTCATCCCGGATTTCATTCCCGTTATCGGCTATCTAGACGATCTCGTCATCGTCCCGCTCGGCATCCTCGTTGCGGTACGTCTTGTGCCGCCGCCACTGCTGGCGGAGCATCGGCTGGCGGCCGCGGCCGCGCAATCCCGTCCCGTCAGCCGCGTGGCTGCTGCCATATTCATCGCCCTGTGGCTGGCGGCCTCGTTCACGATTTTGTTTGCGGCAAAAAATTTCTTCTTCCCTTGACCTTCCCATCATGGGAAGCCCTACATAGGGTCTCGAAAGGGGATTTCCCATGAACGAGACAGTCAGACACGCCCATCCAAATCAACCGGTTTCCGTGCCCGTTGAGGGCATGACCTGCGCCTCCTGCGTGCGGCGGGTGGAAACGGCCGCGGCCAAGGTGCCGGGTGTTGCGTCGAGTTCCGTGAACTTCGCCACGAAGAAGCTCACCGTCGAGCCGACTGAAGGTTTTTCGGCCAAAACGCTTGGCGCTGCCATCAAGAAGGTGGGTTACGATATTGCGCCGGATCGGCATGAATTTATCGTCGAAGGTTTGCACAGCGACGCGGATGCGGCGCGGTTGAAGGCCGTTCTGGAAGCCGTCGCAACCACCATTAACGCGACTGTCGATACCGCAGCCGGCAAGGCCGCTGTGGAGACGATCGGCAGCCGGCGTGAACGGGACGCGCTGGTGGAAACGGCAAAACTTGCCGGCTTTTCATTGGTGACACCAAAGCCGCACGACCATTCCGCGCATCAAGACTACAACAAGCACGAGCGGCATCATCACGGCCACAGCCAGATGGCGACGGCCGGTGAGAGTGGCGGCCATGACCATATGCACCATGCGGGCGAAGAGGGCGCCCTGAAACGCGACCTGACGATTGCCTCCATCCTGACGACACCGCTTTTCGTGCTGGAAATGGGCGGCCATCTCTATGAGCCGATGCATCACTGGCTGATGGGCATCATCGACACACAGAACCTCTATTACATCTATTTCGTGCTGGCGACGGCGGTGATTTTTGGCCCGGGTCTGCGCTTCCTCAAGACCGGTTTTCCGGCCCTGCTGCGCGGCGCGCCGGAAATGAACTCGCTGGTGGCGCTGGGCGTTACTGCGGCCTATCTCTATTCCGTCGTGGCGACCTTCGCGCCCGATCTGCTGCCGGCAGAAGCGCAGTTCGTTTATTATGAAGCGGCAACCGTCATCGTGACGCTGATCCTGACCGGGCGGCTTCTCGAAGCCCGCGCCAGCGGCCGCACCGGAGACGCCATCCGCAAGCTGATGAGCCTGCAGGCGAAGACCGCCAGGGTGGAGCGCGATGGCGCCACCATCGATATTTCCCCCGACGATCTGTTGATGGGCGATATCATCGTCATCCGTCCCGGCGAGAGGCTGTCGGTGGATGGCGAGGTTGTCGAAGGTTCGTCCTATGTCGATGAATCCATGATATCAGGCGAACCCGTGCCGGTGGAAAAGAAGGTCGGCGCAGCGGTCGTCGGCGGCACCATCAACAAAACAGGTGCTTTCAAGTTCCGGGCGACCAAGGTGGGCGCCGATACCATGCTGGCGCAGATCATCCGCATGGTGGAGGAGGCGCAGGGCTCCAAGCTGCCGATCCAGCTGCTGGTCGACCGCGTTACTGCGCTGTTCGTGCCCGTCGTCATTGCGATTGCGGTGCTGACCTTCGTCGTCTGGGCGATCTTCGGTCCTGAGCCTGCCTATACTTTCGCGCTGGTCAATGCGGTCGCGGTGCTCATCATCGCCTGCCCCTGCGCCATGGGTCTCGCCACGCCCACCTCGATCATGGTCGGCACCGGAAGGGCGGCGGAACTGGGCGTGCTGTTCCGCAAGGGACAGGCCCTGCAGGAACTGCGCTCGGCTGAGATCGTCGTGGTCGACAAGACCGGCACCGTCACCAAGGGCCGCCCGGAACTGACCGATCTGGTGGTTGCGGAAGGATTTGCCGATAATGAGGTGCTGGCGCTGGTCGCCGCCGTCGAGGGCCGCTCGGAACATCCGATTGCCGAAGCCATCGTCCGGGCCGCGGAAGAAAAGAAGGTGGCGACCCCTGCAGGACTCGAACCTGCAACGATCGAGAACTTCGAAAGCGTGACGGGTTACGGCATCGCCGCTATCGTCAATGGCCGCAAGGTCGAGGTCGGAGCGGATCGTTACATGGCCAAACTCGGCCATTCCGTGGGTATCTTCGCTGAAGCCGCCGCAAGGCTGGGTGACGAAGGCAAGACGCCGCTTTATGCCGCCATCGACGGCAGGCTGGCGGCTGCAATCGCCGTCGCCGATCCGCTGAAACCGTCAAGTATCGCCGCCATCAAAGCATTGCAGGCGATGGGCATCGAAGTGGCGATGGTGACGGGCGACAATGAACGCACGGCAAACGCCATAGCCCGGCAGGTCGGCATTTCCCGCGTGGTGGCCGAAGTGCTGCCCAAGGGCAAGGTGAAGGCGATCCACGAAATGCGCGCAGGCGGCAAGGTGCTGGCCTTCGTCGGTGACGGCATCAACGATGCGCCAGCGCTGGCAGAGGCTGATATCGGCATTGCCGTCGGCACCGGCACGGATGTCGCCATCGAAAGCGCCGATGTGGTCCTGGTTGGCGGCGATCTTCTGGGCGCGGTCAACGCCATCGAGATGAGCCGGGCGACCATGCGCAACATCAAGGAAAACCTGTTCTGGGCCTTTGGTTATAACGTGGCGCTGATACCGGTTGCGGCGGGCGTGCTTTATCCCGCCTTCGGCATCACACTGTCGCCGATGATTGGTGCAGGTGCGATGGCGCTGTCCAGCGTCTTTGTTCTCGCCAATGCGCTGCGGTTGAAGCGGGTGAAGGTTGCACACAGGGAGGTGACGGCATGAATATCGGTCAGGCATCGGAGGCATCCGGCGTCTCCACCAAGATGATCCGCTATTACGAGCAGATCGGGCTTATCACGCCCGCCGCGCGCACCGGCAATAATTACCGCGTCTATGGAGAGCAGGATGTCCACAACCTGCGCTTCATCAAACGGGCGCGCACGCTCGGTTTTTCGCTGGAAGAAACCGAGACGCTGCTGAAACTCTGGCAGGACAAGAGCCGTGAGAGTTCGGCGGTGAAACAAATAGCACTCGTCCATATCGCCGATCTCGAGCAGAAGATCGCCGAGATGAAGAGCATGGTAAAAACGCTGTCACATCTCGCCCATTGCTGCGGCGGCGACCATAGGCCCGATTGCCCCATCCTCGACGATCTCGCGGGTGCCGACAAGACAGACGGCAAGCCCGCCAGAACCCACTGAAAGAAAGCCGGTGCGAACCGGCGCTGACCAAAAGGAGAAATCATGAGTACAACCACCTTCCTCATACCGGACATGACCTGCGGCCATTGCGAAAAGACCCTGCGCGGCGCACTTTCGGACGTCCTTCCCGACGCTACCATCAATATCGATCTTTCCACGCATCGGCTCACGGTAACGGGTGACGCCGCAACCGCGGAGGAAGCAATCCGCGAGGCCGGATACACGCCTGAACGGGCGGGGTGAAATGGGACTTGGGTTTGCGCAATCATGAAAATGTGCTACATATGTTGCACAAAAATGGAGCGTAGGCGAATGACCGTAACGACGCGAATAAGACGTCAGGGCGGGGCGGCGGTGATGACCATTCCGCCCGCTCTTCTGAAGATGCTTGGACTGGAAATCGGTGAGCACCTAGCGCTTGAGGTCGATAACGGCGCGCTGGTCGCAAGTCCTGTTCGATCGGAAAAGAAGCGTTTCACACTCGCTGAGTTGCTGGAAGGAGCTGATGAAGTCGTCGCCCTAAATGCCAGCGCTAGAGGATGGGACGAAGCGCCACCGATCGGCAAAGAAGTCCTTTGATGGTCCGCAGTCAGATTCCAAAACGAGGCGACGTCTTTTTGGTTGATCTCAACCCTGTCATAGGTAGTGAAATCAGCGACGAACACCGTTGTGTCGTCATCACGCCGAAAGAAATTAACGCGGTTGGGCTTTGTCTAGTCGTTCCCGTGACAACAGGCGGACTATTTACGCGGAAAGCGGGACTTGCGGTCAACGTATCATGCCACAAGACCACTGGTGTCGCGCTATGCAATCAGGTGAGAAGCATGGATATCGTGGCACGCGTCGCTCAGAAGAAAGCAAAATATATAGAGACTCTAGATGACGCGACGATCGATGAAATCGCCGGTCGCGTCATCAGTATGATCGATCCAGCCTAATTCCTCT
Organism: Pseudomonadota bacterium; assembly: GCA_023444445.1. Lineage (GTDB taxonomy): Bacteria > Pseudomonadota > Alphaproteobacteria > Rhizobiales > Rhizobiaceae > Agrobacterium. The sequence continues at coordinate 9,754 of JAEXMK010000234.1, forward strand.
AGGCAAAATCCCTAAACCTCGTCGAACGCCCCGCCTTCGCGCGAGGGATTGCGGTTGATCACCCGTTCCTCCGCGTCGTCGGGGAGGGCCTCGTCGCTTTCCTGATAGGGGTCGTCCTCGCTCTCGGCTTCCTCTTCCTCGATTTCCTGTTCGATGGATTGCGGAATCTCTCCCTTGGCGGGAAGGGCGTCGACGTCGAGATCGAGCAGGTCCTCGTTCATGGCGTCTTCGTTAGAGGGCAGGATTTTTTTGCGGTCCATGACGGTGTCCTTTCTGTCCGTTCATTCCACAAACGGCCCGGAGGCGCGAAGGGTTCCTGCCGCCGTTGAATTCCGTCACTGAATTCCGTCAGGCCGGATCGCGTGAAAAAGCCGTCTTGACCTCAATGGCGCATGAGTTTCTAGTTTGCCCGCCGTACCGAAAAAATGGAAAGGATACGGCATTGTCGAGTATGGAAATGACGGAGAAAAACGGCTGGAGCGAATTGCTGAGCGGGGCGAATCTCTCGCTTCTGACCGTCATTTCCTCCGGTATCGGCCTGCACGCTTTCAATCAGTTCGCGGTGGTGACAGCCTTGCCCGTGGCCGTCAACGAAATTGGCGGCGCTGCCTTTTATAGCTGGGCCTATAGTCTCTATTTCGTCGGCTCCGTCGCGGGCGGCGTCACCGCCGTCCTGTTTCGCGAGCGTTTTGGCGCACGCGTCGTTTTGCTTCTCTGCTGCCTGATTTTTTCTTTCGGTTCGGTCCTCTCGGCAATCGCCGGTGACTTTTTGTGGGTGGTCGTCGGACGTGCCCTGCAGGGACTGGCGGACGGGCTGATCGTTGCCGTTTGCTACAGCCTCATTCCCGCCGGTTTCCGTTCCGGCCTGCTGCCGAAGGTCTTCGCCATCGAGGCGGCGATCTGGGCGGTTGCCTCCTTCATCGGCCCGCTGACCGGCGGTTTCGCCACCGAACACATCTCCTGGCGCGCCACTTTCCTGCTGTCGGCGCCTCTGATCCTGCTGCTTCTGGCCTACACCACCATTGCCGTCTCCGCCGAGCGGCCGGTGGCGGCGACGCGCAAACCGCTGGTGCCGTTGGCTCTTTGCCTTGTCGGTGCCCTGGCGTTTTCCGCGCCTTCCGCCTTCGAGGATGCGAGCCTGCGGGCAATTTCCCTGCTGGCGGGGGCGGCGCTGTTGTGGGCCTCGCTGCGCACGGGCATCCGGCCCTCAATCGGTCTTTTCCCGAAGGATTCCTTTCGGCTTAAGACGGTGCTCGGCAGCGGTTTCTGGGTGCTGTTCCTGATGTCCTACGCCCATGCGCTGGGCAGCGTCTACCTCGCTTATGTCGCCATCAATCTGTGGCAGCATGAGCCGACTTTTGCCGGTTTCATCGTCGTGACCATGCCGCTTGCCTGGAGCTTCGTGGCGATGTTGATCGGTAGCCTGCGCTCCGACCGCCTGCGGGAAATCTGCCTGCATTACGGCCCTTACCAGATGGTGCCGGGCTGCGTGCTGCTGGGGCTTGGGCTTGCGACGGGCAATTGGGGGGAGATGCTGCTCGGCGAGGTGCTGATAGGCTCTGCCTTCGGCATGTCGTGGGCCGGTATCAGCCAGGCGGCCATGGAGGCGGCACCGGAAGAGGAGCGCAAGATGACAGGCGCACTGCTGCCCACGGTCGCCACGCTCGGTTCTGCGGCGGGTGCAGGCGCCAGCGGCACCGTCGCCGCCGCGACCGATCTTGTCGTGCAGATCGAGCGGGCGGATGTGACGATGCCGATGCTTTATCTTTATGGGCTGGGTGTGGTGGTGTCGCTTCTCGCTATTATGACCGCCAGGGGCTTGCGGGCCGAACGCCGCTAGAGCCTTTCAGAAAAAACGGCTGTTTACCTGCGCGGTCACGACTGGGTGGTGGCGATGGTGATCGCCGCCAGATAAACAACAAAGGCCATGATCGCGACTGCGCCGATAATGATGATGACACCCTTGCCGGCGCGCTTCTTCTCCCCTTTGTTCTCATTGGCTTCGGTCGGGAACAGGATCGGATCGCTGGTGTCGCGGATTTTGGTCATGCCGTTTCTCCTTATCCGTGAAATGGATGGTTTCGATCTATCAACCGCCCAATCCGCCAAAAGGTTCCTCACGGCTTCAGCGCCCAGCTGGTGGCGTGCACCACCGTGCCGGGCGCGGCCTTCAGCACCGCTGAGCGCACGGGCTCGAAACCTTCGATGCGCTTGGTGCCCACATATCGCCCGCGATTGGCGAAGACTTCGATCGAACCATAATCCAGAAAGATGCGGATGCGGGATGCCCTGGCTCCCTTGGCGATGTAATGTGGCGCAGGGCCGTCGCGCCCGTCCTCATGGCAGATCCATAGCCCGGTTTCATCGGAAACGACGCCTAGCTTGACCGTCGGATGATCGAACACCAGTTCGAAGGGCGCGCCGGCAGAGGCAAGCTCGAACAATATTTCCACCGCGCCGTTGATGAAGGTGACCCGCTCGCCGGCTGCAAGCCGTGTGCGGTCGAGAATATGGCTGCGAAGACTTTCCGCCGCACCGATCGGGGGGGTCAGAAGCTCGCCATTCACATAATGAATCCGGCGCGGCAAGGTCATCGAGGTCGGGAAATCGATCTCGGGATTGGCATCCGCCCAATTGGCGAGCCAGCCCATGCCGATGATGCTGTCGCCATCCAGAAACGCCTGAAACGCGTAATTATCGGTGCCGAAATCCAGCTCCTGCCCGGATTCCTTGGTGAAGGTCTTGCCGTCAAACCAACCGACATCGGCCATGGTCAGATTCTTGCGGCCGGTCTCAGGGTCCTCTGAATGCATCAGCCCGTAGATCAACACCCAGCGGGTGGAACGGGCATTGGCAGGTCCATCGAGCGGCAGCAGGCAGGGGCATTCGATGGCGGTGGTTTTATAACGCGTTTCCACCCATAGCTTGCCGACATAAGTCCAGCCCGATGCGGCCGTGGGATCAAGCGTCTCGTAAAGCAGAATGACGCCGCCGCCATCGCTCTGGCTGCCGAGCACCATTTTCCATAAGCCATCGGGACCGCGAAAGACGTAAGGATCGCGGAAATCCGGCGTCAACCCCTGTCCATCGGGCCTGTGGCCCAGAATGACCTCTGCCTGGCCTGCCATGATGAGATCGGAAGAGGTGGCGGTAAGCTGTATCTGCTGTTCGGGAATACGGTCCTGCACCTGTTCGGTGAAGAAGACGCGGATGCCGGTGCCTTCGACCAGCGGAATGGTCGACCCGGAATAGGCGCCGCCGCGCTTGTCCGGCCGCGTCGTCAGGTCCTCTGACGGGAAAAGGAAGATCGGCAGGTGCCGCCAGCGCAGATAATCGGAGGAGACGGCGTGGCCCCAATGCATGGTGTTCCAGCGCAGCCCGTGCGAATAATGCTGATAGAACAGATGCGGCCGGCCCTCGAAGCGGCCAAAGCCGTTCGGGTCGTTCATCCAGCCGAAGGGCGGGCGGAAATGATAGCTGCCGGGCAGCTCGGGTGCCGCATTGTCCGGCTTGGTATGGACGACGGTAATGCCGGTTTCCAGCACATCGGAAGCGGTGAACCAGTAGATGACGGAGACGGCTGTCGTCACCGTATCGTAACTGAGCTCCACATGGCCGCCGCCAAAAACCTGGTAGATTCGAAAACCGAACTCTTCTGTGTTGACGCTTGAAACTTCAGCGAATTTTCCGTTCTGATTGGAAAAGGAGACGGCGCCCGGCTCGGCATCTTTTTTCGCCTTCAGCCAGACATGAAAGGTGGCGTTGACGGGCAGATCGGTGTGAATGGTGCGGATCGCGCTTTCCGGTTCGGAGTTTACGGCTTCAACGACGGTCATTGCTTTTCCTTTCCGTTCGGCATTCTGCGGGTCAAGCATAGGAACGATGATGGCGCGGGAAAGTTCATTGCGCAAAATTGAATGAGATGATGGCGGTAGCGCGGCATTTATCACTCGCATCTCTCGCCTTTCGACCCCATATAGGGGCAAAAGCAGGGAGTTTATCCGTGATGAAATTCGACAATTCCTATGCCCGCCTGCCGGAACGCTTCAGCGCCGCCGTCCTGCCGACACCGGTGAAGGCGCCGCGCCTCATCGCCTTCAATCGCGAGCTGGCCGATGAACTCCTTCTTGATGTAGCCGGCCTTGATGATGACAGGCTGGCGGCGATCTTTTCCGGCAATGTCGTGCCGCAGGGGGCGGAGCCGCTGGCCATGGCCTATGCCGGCCACCAGTTTGGCGGTTTCGTGCCGCAACTGGGCGATGGCCGCGCCATTCTTCTCGGTGAGGTGATCGATGCGAACGGCAAACGGCGGGATATCCAGCTGAAGGGTTCCGGCCCGACGCCGTTTTCGCGCAGGGGTGACGGCCGCGCTGCCCTTGGCCCGGTGTTGCGCGAATATATCGTTTCGGAGGCGATGTATGCACTCGGCATTCCCGCCACACGGGCGCTTGCCGCCGTGCTCAGCGGGGACCGGGTGCAGCGTGAAGTCGGGCTGCCGGGCGGTGTCTTTACCCGCGTCGCGGCAAGCCACATCCGCGTGGGCACCTTCCAGTTCTTCGCCGCGCGCGAGGATGACGAGGCGATCAGGAACCTCGCCGACTATGTGATCGACCGCCATTTTCCCGAGGCAAAACAGGCAGGCAATCCGTACCTCGCCTTGTTGCGTGGTATCGCTGAACGGCAATGCGACCTCATCGCCCGCTGGATGATGGTGGGCTTCATCCATGGCGTGATGAATACCGATAATATGGCCGTTTCCGGCGAGACCATCGATTTCGGCCCCTGCGCCTTCCTCGATGAATATCACCCCAACAAGGTGTTTTCGTCCATCGACGCGCAGGGCCGCTACGCCTACAACAACCAGCCGGGCATAGCGCAATGGAATATCGCCAGACTGGCGGAATGCCTGCTGCCGCTGCTTGATCCGCAAGTGGATAAAGCCGCCGAACTCGCCAACGCCGTTCTCGCCGATTTCGCCGCCTCATTTCCCAAACGCTGGCTCACCGGCATGCGCGAAAAACTGGGTCTGACGACAGAGGAAGAGGGCGATATGGATCTGGTGCAGTCGCTGCTGGCGCTGATGCAGGCATCGGAAGCGGACTATACGCTGACCTTCCGGCGTCTTTCCCATGCCGTCAATGGCGACGCTGAGCCATTCCGCGGCATGTTCATCGATATCGCGGGCGCTGACGGATTTCTCGCCCGTTGGCGGGAACGAGCCGGTCGCGAAGGGATTTCCGATTCCGAAAGATCAGCGGCAATGCTTTCCATCAATCCGGCCATCATACCGCGCAACCACCGCATCGAAGAATTGATCGAGGCGGCAGTGGAAGAGGATGACTTCGAGCCCTTCCACGCCATGCTGAAAGCGATTGCGACGCCTTTCGAGGAGCGGCCGGACAATTTCGTCTACATGCAGCCGCCGATGAGCCATGAGCGGGTGTTCAGGACGTTTTGCGGGACGTAAGCGCTGCGCTGATCCGCAATGCCGGAGCGAGCGGGCGCCTGTTTCGCCTTCTCCCCGCCGGGGAGAAGGTCGCGGCAGCGGGTTGAGGGGGCCACGGCAAATATATCCGGCAACGTTGCCCCCTCATCCGACCCTTCGGGCAACCTTCTCCCCGGCGGGGAGAAGAAACATGCCGCAAAGTCGCCGGAAGAGCGCCGCAGCCGGCGCTCCCCCTTCTGCAAAAGCAATCACTTGCCCTTGGATTTCAGCCAGGCCTCCATCATGGCGATTTCGCCTTCCTGCGCCTTGATGACCTCTTCTGCCAGCTTGCGGATTTCCGGGTCCTTGCCATATTGGAGCTGGACCTTGGCCATATCGATCGCGCCCTGATGATGCGGGATCATACCGCGCACGAAATCGACATCGGCATCGCCGCTATAATCGATGGCCATATCGCCATGCATCTTTTTGCTGGCTTCCATGAAAGCCTTGGTGGAATCGGTTTCGCTTGCGGCACCCTTGGACATGGTGTGCCCGGCATGACCGCCCGCTTCCTGGGCGAAAAGGGGCATGGCGAAAGCGGTTACGAAAGCGGCGGCGAGTGTGATGGTCTTGATAGACATGGATTATCCTTCCTGTGTCTGACGGATTTTTCGATGGATTGACTGGAAAAATCTGGCGTCAGGCGCGGGGAGGCGGCAGCGGCGGGGCGAAAGCCTTGCCGTTGAAGAGAATGCCACGCTGCGGCTTGGGGTAGGCGAAGATCATCCGGCCGGCATCGGCGAAGATCGTTTGGGGAACCACGATCAGGCAGGCAGCGCAGGATCCGGGATGCGCGGCGTGATCGCCATGTGGGCAGCAATCGCCCATCCCCGATTTAGGGGCTTTGGCTGTATCTTGCAAATGGGTCTCGGCACCGATGTCCCGATCTCCGGCATGGTTTGAATGGCCATTTTCATGGCTCATCGCGGATTGCGACGAAACAGCCTTGCCCGCGTCCATCGGCATACTCATCGCCATCTGCGCCGGCATTGCACCGTAAAGCAGGCAGGCAAGGAACATCAAAGTGCGGATCATCAGGCGCATGACGCGAATTTACCGCGAAAATTGTGGAATAAGCATGACGCTCAGGTCAGTTCACGCGCAATGACGTGATGTACGATACGATAATCCCTGCTTTCCTCTCCAAGGGGGGCAAGCGGCCATTCCCACGCGGCGGTGGGCGAGGAAATCTGGACGCCGTGCAGTAAATCCTCGTGCTGCTGCAGGCTGCCATCCTTGCCGATGACATCGAAGGACGTGTCCGTTACCAGGCAGGCTTTGCAGGGAAGCCCGGCCAGCGCATCGACATGCGTCTGAATGAGTTTCGGCAGCAGATCGTCCGGCGCATTCGTGATCTTCTCGCGCTCCAGGCGGTGGTGCGCGCCGGTGCCGATCTGCGACAGGAGATTGGCCGAAACGACGAGATCGAGATAGGGCACCCGCCGCAGGAAATCGAGCGGTTCCGCTTCTTTCCCGGCAAGGATTTCGTCAAAGCCGGAAAGATCGCGGTTGGCGATGCGGACATTCTTTTTGGCATTGAGGCGCAGCTTCGCCTGCAGGCTGGCAAGATGCACCAGATCAACCAGAACGACGGTATCGAACATCGCCACCAGCGCATCATAGGGCACATCGCGCAACAGGCCCGATCCCAGCACCACTGCCGTCCGCCGCTGCTTCAGCTTTCTGGCGGATTGCAGCACGAATTGCCGGCTGTTGTTTTCATGCTCCGCCCATGCCTTGGCGCAGCGGTTGGCGCGTGCCCACAGGTTGACGGAATAGCGGATATGCGGCCGGAATTCTTTCGGCGTCACCGCGCGGGTGGCGGCATATTGCAGGGCTTCGAGGATCATGAATGCCTAACGGTAGATTTCACGGCGATGGCCGATTTCGACCACCAGCACGACCAGCTTATGGTCCTGTATATCGCAGATAATGCGGTAGTCGCCCACCCGGTAGCGCCAGAAACTTCCGAGTTCCGAGCCTTGCAGGGCGGTGCCGGTCCTGCGAGGATTTTCGTCTTGGACCACTCGATCTGCGAGAAACGAAACAATGCGGTTCGCATCTTGCTTGGACAGCTTTGCAAGCTGCTTGACGGCGCGGTGCTGAAACTCAATTTTCCAGGTCAAGATTGCGCATCACTTCTTCCAGAGTATAGGTGCGCTCATTGTTTGCGATCCGCCGCCGCGTCGCCTCTTCGGCAAGATAGAGATCTTCCATATCCTCGATATGCTTCTCGATCGCCTCGCGGATATAATAGGCGGAGGTGCGGCCGGTGCGCTCGGAAAGCGCTTTCAGCCGCTCATAGGTCTCATCCGGCAGGCGAATGGCCGTCTGTTTGCTCATGGCTTGCGTCCTTTCCGGCTAAAATGGGATACATGCATCCCATATAGCACCGCTTGCCCCGTGCTGCCAGTAAAACCGGAGCCTTTGCGGCTTGCCGCACAGGGCTTCATCCTCTAATACACCGGCATAATTTCAGGAAAATATCGGATCGGCATCATGAGCGAAAAAGCAAAAAAGCCTCAGAAACTGAAAGCCCGCCTGCCGCGTGGCTTCGTGGACCGCTCGGCTGCCGATATCCATGCCACCA
>JAEXMK010000247.1 GCA_023444445.1 Pseudomonadota bacterium
CACTCTTTTCCTTTATGGGACCGCTCAAAGACAGAAACGTAACGCCACCAGAATCGGCGTCAACCAAGAGACCTGCCATTATGAACCGTCGCCGCCGTATTTACGAAGGCAAGGCCAAGATCCTCTATGAAGGTCCGGAGCCAGGCACGCTTATCCAGTTCTTCAAGGACGATGCGACCGCCTTCAACAAGAAGAAGCACGAAGTCATCGACGGCAAGGGCGTGCTGAACAACCGCATCTGCGAATATGTCTTCACGCATCTGAACAAGATCGGCATTCCCACCCACTTCATCCGCCGCCTCAACATGCGCGAGCAGCTGATCAAGGAAGTGGAGATGATCCCGCTTGAGATCGTGGTGCGCAACGTCGCCGCCGGCTCGCTCTCCAAGCGTCTCGGCATCGAGGAAGGCGTGGTGCTGCCGCGCTCCATCATCGAGTTCTATTACAAGTCGGATGAGCTGGAAGACCCCATGGTCTCCGAAGAGCACATCACCGCTTTTGGCTGGGCCAATCCGGCCGAGCTTGACGACATCATGGCGCTCGCCATCCGCGTCAACGACTTCCTGTCCGGCCTGTTTCTCGGCGTCGGCATCCAGCTCGTCGACTTCAAGATCGAATGCGGCCGCCTCTTTGAAGGCGATATGATGCGCATCATACTCGCCGACGAGATTTCGCCCGACAGCTGCCGTCTCTGGGACATCGAGACCCAGAAAAAGATGGACAAGGACCTGTTCCGCCGCGACATGGGCGGGCTTCTGGAAGCCTATTCCGAAGTCGCGCGCCGTCTCGGCATCATCAATGAAAACGAACCGATCCGCGGCACCGGTCCGGTACTCGTAAAATAATATTGGCCTCGTAGGGTAAATCAGGAGAAGATCAGGTGATCAAGGCACGGGTGACTGTTACGCTGAAGAACGGCGTTCTCGATCCGCAGGGCAAGGCAATCGAAGGCGCGCTTGGCAGCCTCGGTTTTGACGGCGTGGGCCATGTCCGTCAGGGCAAGGTCTTCGATCTGGAACTGGAAGGCGCCGACAAGGCCAAGGCCGAAACCGACCTGAAGGCAATGTGCGAAAAGCTGCTGGCCAATACGGTCATCGAAAACTACGCCATCGCCATTCTCTAAGCTCCAGGAGCCGCCGTCCATGAAATCCGCTGTCGTCCAACTTCCCGGCCTCAACCGCGACCGCGACATGATCGCGGCTCTGACGAAAATCTCCGGTCAGGCGCCCGTCACCATCTGGCAGACGGAAACGGACATTCCCGATGTCGATCTGATCGTCATTCCCGGCGGCTTCTCCTATGGCGACTATCTGCGCTGCGGCGCCATCGCCGCCCGCATGCCGGTCATGCAGGCCATCCGCGAAAAGGCGGAAAAGGGCGTGAAGGTTCTCGGCGTCTGCAATGGCTTCCAGATTCTCGTTGAAGCCGGGATGTTGCCGGGCGCCCTGATGCGCAACGCCTCGCTGAAATTCGTCTGCCGCGAAGTGAAGCTCGAAGTCGCCAATAACGACACCGATTTCACTCGCGCTTATGACAAGGGCCAGATCTTGCGCTGCCCCGTCGCCCATCACGATGGCAACTATTTCCTTGATGCGGATGAGCTGAAGTCGGTTGAAGGCAGCGGCCAGGTCGTGTTCCGTTATGCCGAGGGCACCAATCCCAACGGCTCGCTGAACAACATTGCCGGCGTCATCAACACCAAGGGCAACGTTCTCGGCATGATGCCACACCCGGAAAACCTGATCGAAGCCGCCCATGGCGGCAATGACGGCCGCGGCCTCTTCGCTTCGGCGCTTGGCGTCATCGCAGCCTGATAGACCAAGGCGGGTTTCAAGCCCACCTTTTTTGATGCCGGCTTCCGGCTATGTTTTGGCTTTTGTTCTGGATGACCTGATGCCCCGCATTCTTCGATACGATGCCTATAAAGCCACCGGACTGATCCTCGCTGCCGCCGCACTTGCGGCTTGCCAGCCGAAACCGCAACCGACCGCCTCCGTCTCCCGCGCGGCATTGCCGACCATGGAACGAATCGCGCTTGGCGCCAATGCCTGCTGGTTCAAATCGGGTGATGCGGCATTCAAGGCCTATCGCCTCGCCCCGGAACTCAATTCTTTCTCGGGCCGCCCGCGCATCCTGCTCGTGCCGCGCAACAGCCCGGAATCGCGCCCCATGCTGGTGATTCAGGCCGAAGGCAACCCGGCAAAGCTCGATGCCTTCGGACCCGTGATGAACGAAGCCCTTTCAGGCCGCATCGCAACCGACGTCAAGCGCTGGGCCAATGGCGGCAAAGGCTGCTGACCGGCGCCAAGTGAAAATCCAATAAAAAACCCGCCAGCGCCGGTTGGGAATGGCGCGGCGGGCTGTCGAATGGCTACCTGGTGCCGGGGAAAGAAGGCACCGCTCTCCGACAAAAATCAAAGCGGCCGGGTGGGCCAGGAGAAAAGCCGCGATTTTGCGGCTTCGTTGATAGCCTCATCCCGCGTAACGCCGATATCCTCCAGAAGATCATCGGACAATTCCCGCAAGACGAGCCTCCCCTGCCGTTTCCGGTGCCAATTGAACAGGCCCGCGATCAGGCGACCAATAAGCGTGCGGGCGATCTGGGCCGGAAAGGGCGCCGGTGCGACCATGTCGCCGGCATCGCGGAACACGCGTTCCCGTTCGTAGCCATCAGGATAGAGTGTATCCGCTGTCGAAAGGTATTGATCCATCTTGCGCATATTGCACCTATTGTCTCCATGTGTTTGCTCTCACTCAATGCAGACAATAAATACAATTGACTTAATGATAGATACAATGCATAAATTGTCACCATGACAAATTGGCTTCCTGACATCGCCGAGGGTGACGGCCCTATTTATCTTCGCCTTGCGGACAGCATCGAAGCCGCGATTTCGGACGGAACCCTGCAGGCCGGTTCCAAATTGCCACCCCAGCGCAATCTCGCTTACGATCTCGGCGTGACAATCGGCACAATCAGCCGGGCCTATGCGCTTATCCACGAGCGCGGCCTGGTCAGCGGCGAAGTCGGCCGCGGCACCTATGTCAACGAGCGCAAGACCCCCGCCCCCTCCGCACCCATGGAAACGGTGGCGGCAGCCTTCGGCAGCACACGCCACGCCGTCGATAGCAGCGCCGAATTCCGGCTCAACACCACGGCGGCGCCCGATGTCGGCCAGAGCGCGCTGATCGCCAGGCACATCGAGGCGGTCGCACGGGAACATGCTTACGACGTTACCAATTACGCCCGTTCCTTTCCTGACAACTGGTGCATGGCGGGCGCTCGCTGGCTTTCCCAGAACGGCTGGTCGCCAAAACCCGAAAATATCGTCTCGACGCTTGGCGCCCATGCGGCGGTGATGAGTGTGGTGACGGCCATGACCGCCCCGGGAGACCGCATCGTCTTCGAACCCGTGACCTATTCCCATATCAGCCGCAGCGCCACACTTGCCGGACGGCGGGTGACGCTGGTTGAAGCGGATGAAAAGGGCATTGTCCCTGACGATTTCGAGCGCGTCTGCGCCCAGCAGCATCCCAAGATGATCTTCCTGATGTCCGCCGGCCAGAACCCGACTTGCGCCACGCTGCCGGAAGAGCGTCGCCGCGCGATTGCCGATATCGCCCGCCGGTACGGTGTCTGGGTCGTAGAGGACAATCTTTATGGCGCGATGACGCGTGAGGCGATCCCGCTGATCGCCGAATTTGCGCCCGACATTACCTTCGTGGTCGGCGGCCTGTCGAAATCCGTTGCCGCTGGCGTTCGTGGCGGCTGGGTCGCCTGCCCGGCGCAATATTCCTCGCGCATCCGCATTTCCCACTCGATGCTAACGGGCGGTCTGCCCTTCATGCTGGCCGAAGTGAATGCCCGCCTCGTCAACAGCGGCGACGCCGACGACATTCGCAAGGATTGTATCGCCGAGATCAATCAGCGGGAGGCGATTGCCCGGCGGGCCTTTGCCGGACTGGATTTCAATTCGCTGCCCGATATCGCCTTCCTGTGGCTGAGACTGCCCGAACCCTGGCTTTCTGGCACGTTCCGAAACGCGGCGATGAAAGAAGGCGTGCTGATAGATGACGAGGACGAGTTCAAGGCCGGCCGCACCGACAAGGTTTTCCATCGGGTGCGCGTCAGCCTTTCTGGTCCATCGAACCAGCAAGAGTTGACCCATGCCCTGGGCATCCTGCGTCACCTGCTCGACAACGGCTCCGCCGGTTACGAAAGCGTCGCCTAGAGGCCGATATTGGCCTTTCAGGCATCGCCCGCAACTGGTGGATAAGGGTAAAAACCACCCATTAGCCAGCAAACCGGCGCATTTTCCTGTCGCACCATCGAGCCTCTTGCGCTAAAGAACCGGAAACTTTCCTCGGCTCGAACCGCGTGAGACCTATGTCTATCTCAAACTCCATCAAGATCACCCCGGAACTCGTTGCATCCCACGGGCTGAAGCCCGACGAATACCAGCGTATCCTCGACCTGATCGGACGGGAGCCGAGCTTTACCGAGCTTGGCATCTTCTCGGCCAT
>JAEXMK010000096.1 GCA_023444445.1 Pseudomonadota bacterium
CGTATAGACACCAAGGCCGGCGATGCTTGCGGCGATCAGCTTGAAAGACGGGCGCATCACCAGATTCCTTTCGCAGTTGCATCTTCGATAATATTGGCCAGCGCCAGATTGATTGCCATGTTGAGCGCAAAGACGCCAGGTGCGTTGACGGCCACGCCGGCCTCGCCTTCCAGAACCGCATGCAGCGTCACATAGCCCGCGCCGCCGATCTGCGAGCGTTTCGAGAAGATGGACTTGCTGACCGTCGAGGTCGAGAGAATGCGGCTGGTGCGCGTATCGACCAGCCGCAGGCTGATGGTCACCATGTCGCGCCGCACCTCGTCCTGGGCGCGCACGTTCAGAAGCCCGATTCCCGCGCCGCCTGTCTCGACATTTGAGGTGTAGTCGACGATGCTGCCGGTAATGATATAGTTGGCGGTGTTGACATAGGGCAGCGCCGCCGGCGTGGAGGCCGCCGTGAACGCTTCCTCGCGGGGCGCCTGCTCCTTCAGCCGTGCCAAATCCCGCTGGGCGGCTTCGAAGCGATCCTTGGCCTTGGAAAGGGCCGTATCGTATTTTGCGATCGAGGCATCGGCCTCGGAGCCGAACAGGCGCTGTTCGGCGGTGATCTGCTGCAGGCGGGCATTGTCACCCTTCTGCTGCGCTTCCTCTATCGCGCGGTTGAGGGTCGCCATCTTGCCCTTGGCGGCAGAGACCGCCGTCGTGCGCGCCATGTCGTTGCGGCGATAATCGTCCTCCAGAAGATCGACCTCGCGCTGCTTGGCCCGCAGCGCCTGCTCGAACCTGTCCTGCTGGGCATCCTGACGGGCGGTGAAGCGGCGCTGCTGCGCATCGAGGTAGGAGCGCTCCACCAATGTCCGCTCGTTGAGGACGCGCTCGACGAAGCGCCGCTCGACGACATCGAACCAATGCCCCTTGCCGGCATCGGTCAAGGCCTGGATGACCAGGGCTTCCGCCCCTTGCGTCACGGCGCGGGAGTAATCGGCATAATTCTCGTTCGGCCGGTTCTTCCCTGTCTGGTCCGGTATCTCGTAAACCGCGACGCGAATGGGCTTCTTGCGCGCCGGCAGGCCTTCCAGATATTTCAGGCGATCGGCATCGCGCGTTCCTGCCGTCAGCGTCTCGGCATAATATTTCTTGGCAGCCGTGGATGTTTCCGCGGTCATGTCTTTGTTCTGTGTCGCGCAACTTGCCAGTAATAAAGCCGATAGCGCGAATAAAACCGGTTTTTCAAGCATGGCTTCCTCGGAAATTCTTTAGTTAACCCTTGGTAGCCAAACATGGTTAATAAATCCTTTTTGGTTGCTCTCGCGTAAACTATTAACAGCGCATGGAAATGCCGGAAGCCGGACCAGAAATGCATTGAAAATTCTCAATGATTTCAATGGTACAGCCCTCGAGATGCGCCCGAATTTCACCCATTTGGGGGAGACGAAAAGGTTAATTTCGCCACCTGCAGGGCCGGCGCCGCCGCAGGAAAAATTATCACGGTCGCACCATTTTTTGATTTCCCATCGATGCTGCGCCGCCTCCAGGCGATCCCGTTTCGCGGGATGTGCTTCGGCTTTACTCCTGCGCGGTCGCGTTGAAAGGAGAGAACTTGAGAATAAGATCGGCTTGCCGAGTGACCCCTGTCTTTGCGAACACGCTTTTCAGGTGGGTGCGGATCGTTTGGGTGCTCACGCCTTGCCTTTCGGCGATAGCCTGCACCGTCAAGCCTGACAGAAGCGCTTCGGTAACCCGCGCCTCGGCCTCCGTCACATCGTAGAGCTTGCGAACGATTGTCCTGAAGGGAAGGCCTGGAAAATTCAAAGGCACGATCGCTGCGATAGCGTCGGCCGCAGTGAAGATATCGCGTGCCTGGCGTTGAACAGGAATGATGTGAACCACAAACGGCGCGGCCTGGCCCAGAACCGGGATGGACCGCGGCGCGTGATCGAAATCCAATGTCGACAGGGCCTGCCGAAGGAGTATCCTGGCGCCGTCGTCCAGAATGTCGAGCCTGTCGAATGCTCCGATGGTGACCTTCGGTGTCACCGAGGTGAATCGGTCATTCACCAGCCTGACTTTTCCATGGCGGTCGATGGCCGCTGCGGCAATGCTGAGCTGCTCGAAACTTGCGAGAACGCCTTTGATCCTCTCGATGCCGAACTGAGTTGCGAGCATGGCGGCGCGGGCCAGATGGGGACGCAATGCATTGAGGAAGCCGCGGACCTCTTCCGAGATGGGTCCCCTGTCGTAGAGTTGATCGATGGAAAAAACCGCAACGTCGTCATTGGCGCCGGTGACATGGGTCGCCGTGCTCCAGCCCAGACCACGCGGCCGTAGAAAGTCCGTATAAATGGGATGATTGGCAATCTCATCCTCGCTGCAGACATCATGATCCGTCACAAAACCGATCGGCGCCATCGATATGACCCGGTGAGCACGGATGTTTTGCGCAGCCCATCCCTCTTCCATCATTACGTTCAGATGCTGTTCGCAGGTCTTCGACGCGATCATCAAGGGGCCGTGTTCGCTCAGCGAGAAGAATGCGCCGCCATGACAGCCGGTGTGATTGGCTATTTCTTCGATGACCGCTGACCAAAGCTCCGGCAGAACGGCAGCCTCATAAATCTGATCGATGATTGAGCGTTGATGAGGCATGATGGGTGTCCGCAGTTTTCATTGCCTCGCGTTGTTGCGACAGGTGGGATGCGGCGCCTTCGCCTTTTGAAGCGTTGATCGCATCACTTGGCATTGCCTTGTGCTGGGAATGGTGCGGAGAGACCCAGCAGAAGTGCGATCAATTCACCCTGCCGCCTGGTGCCCGTCTTGAACATGACCCGTTTGAGATGGGATCTGACCGTTTCGACGGTGCATTTGTTCAATTCCGCCAACTGCTCTACCGATTTCCCGGATGTTATGCCCCGTGCAATTCGGACCTCGGCGGGTGTCATGTCGAACAAGCCGGCGAGGACGCGCATGTCTGGTGGCCCGACTGTCCCCACTTCGGTGAAAACGAGTATGGCGAGGCCACGCGCAAAGATGTCAAGCGCGGCCCGTCGCACGGGTAGCAGGTGCAGGATCAGTGGCGGTGCCGTGCCGTCTGAAACCATGGGAATCGACTGCACACTTCCTTCAGCGCCTTTCTGCATCCTCGCCAGCGCATCGCTTACCAAATCTCGGGATGCTTGATTGTCGAGATACAGGCGGTCCCGCGCGGTGGTTTGCACCCTTGGAGAGAGCCTCTGGAACTCCGGGTTGGCGGCGAGCACTTGCTGCGTGGCATCGATGGCAACGGCCGGAAGCCCGAGGAGGGAAAGAGTCGTTGTCGCGGTCTTGGCCTCGCTGAATGCAAGACGGGAGGCCAGATAGATCGAACGGGCCAGGTCGGGCTTGATCGCGTTGAGATGGGCAAGCTCGTCGTTCGAGTAGTGATCCATACCCTGGCGCCGGAGCAGATCGACCATGAAAATGTGGCCGGTCGGCTCCTGAAATACACATCCCGCCGACCAGTGCATGCCGATCGGCTTGATGAATTCGTTGAGGACCATGTCGGCCGCGAGTTCCTCCTCGGTCATGAAGTCGCGTTCCCGGGCGAAAGTGAATGGAAATTGCTCCAGGGCGCGGGCAGGGCGGATGTTTTCCAGGCGGCGCGGATCGGTCGAGAAGCGCTCGATATCGTCACGGACATTCGGCGTGCAGACGAAGCGATGCGTTCCGAGATGATCAATCGCAAAGATGGTGGCGGTTGCGGCGCCGACTTCAGAAGCGAATGCCTCACATGCCTTAGGCCAGAATTCCGGAATGATCGCCGCTTCATAGAAGAGATCGGCAACTGGCATGTCATTGCTGGAAATCCTCATGGCCCCTCTTGAGAACTCAATGAATATGGCGCGGCGCACTTCGGACGGTGCGTGCTCGTGCCGCATAGTCCTCCAATGGACTGCTCCGCTATGGGATTTCCTGGAAGATTTACATCCAGTGACCGATAATGCAACTCATCGGCTATCACCAAACTGGACCAGATGTGCAGTTTGACGACGGTTTGATGGTGAAATCGCGCATGGGCTCATGCCGAAGCTTCATACCACTGCTGCTGCGAGACACCCACGAGGGTTGCGCCATGGATGGCGAAGATGCCGTCCTGGGTTGCGAGGTATTCGATGTTGGTCGCCGTCGTGGTGTTGCCGAGGTAGTTGAAGATCAGCTCCGCGCCGTTTGCCACGAACTGGATGGCCGAGAGAGCGCTGTCGATGATCAGCGTATCGATGCCGTTGCCGCCGTCGACGGTGTCGTGGCCCTTTCCGGCGATGAAGAGGTCGTTGCCATTGCCGCCGATGAGGATGTCGTTGCCGTCGGCGCCGTTGATCTGAGGGATGACCTTGATCAGGGCCGAACGGTCGATGCCGAGGAAGGAAAGCTCGTTGCCGATCGTTCCGCCGGCCAGGATGTCGTTGCCGTCGCCGCCTTCGATCCGGTCGTCGCCGGCGCCGCCGATCAGGAAATTGTCGCCGGCATTGCCCTTGATGAGATCGTTGCCGCTGCCGCCGACGGCATTTTCGATCAGCGAGCGGGTGTCGCCTTCGTAAAGCAGCGACATGGCGACATTGCCGGGAGCGGAATGGCCGGCGCCGAGATTGGCGAGCTGGCTGTTGCCGAAATCGATCCAGCCGCCGGGCGCGAGGTCGACCTTCAGGTTGCTGGTATAGGCGGAGAGGTCGATGGTGTCGCGGCCGCCGCCGTCCCAGATGGTTTCGAACACCTTGTTGCCGCCGGGCGCGCCCTGGCCGATGCCGTTGATGATCTTCTCGCCGGTCGTCGCGTTCCAGGAATAGACGGTGTCGTCGCCGCGCGTCGCATAATTGGCGCCGTAGAGGCTCTGGATCGCGGCGATGTCGCGCACCATCGGGCTCTGGGCATAGTCCCAGGTGCCGTTGGTGTAGCCTGTGTGGCCGTCGCCGGCATAGGAGGAATAGCTCATCACGGAATAGGCCATGGCGTCGACGGCGCTCGTGGAGACGTCGGCGCCGAAATAGGCCGGGTTTCCGGAGGCGAGTTCGGCGGCGCCGGCATGGACGGTGGCGGCCTGCGCGCCTTCATGAACCGGCGCGCCGTGTACGGTGCCGCCGCAGCAGGGGCAGAGCGCCTGGTCGGCGCCGCTGTCGGCGACGAAATTGCCGCCGCCGGCGCCGAAGACGCTTTGATGGGGGTGGCCGAGGCCGAGCGCATGGCCGAGCTCGTGAATGAAGGTCAGCTTGGCGTAATTGCCGTCGGTGGGATTGCTGTAATAGCCCTTGGCGGTGCCGAACCAGACGTCGCCGGCCTCGGCGCTGCTGCCGGGGGTATAGGCCCAGGCGGTCGTGGGGGCGGAGGAGGAGGCGATGCGCAGGTCGGCGTCGGCGCCGGTGGTTTCGACGATCTTCAGATTGATGAGTTCGCCCCAGGAGGCCAGCGCGTCGCGCACGGCGGACATCTGGGGGGCGGAAAGCGGCTGGTAGCCCTTGGCCGCCTCGCCGATACCGTAAGCGGAGCCGTATTGCGTGCTGGAGGCGGTGAAACCGAAGGTGACGGCGCCGTCGCCCCAGCGCGCCGATGCCAGCAGGCTGTCGATGAGGGTCGATCCGGTCGCGCTGTTCGAAATGATGCTTGCCATGTCCCTGCCTGTCCCTTTTTTGTTTGTAAAAGGGACGGTACAGGATAAAATTTGATATATATTTCAATGAATTAGCGCAATTTTACGGATTGCGGCAAAGCTTTGTTAACCGGCAGCCCAAGCCCGGCCGCCCGGGAAAAGATTGAACGTTTTCGCAAGGAAAACCGTGTCAATCCCCCATTTGGGTCAGATTTCGTATTAGGGGTTGTGCGTTAACCAACTGTTAATATTAGTAATTGATTAATACCTTTGGATGGTTTTTACTCCTCCCAAACTCGCATGACGCGAGCGAAAGGAGAGGATGACATGGCAACTATTCAGGGAATTTACGTCGCGCTTTTCGGCCGTCCGGCCGATCCCGGCGGGTTGGCGTATTGGAACGGCGTCACCAATAACGGTTCGGATCTGTCGAAGCTCATCGGCCAGCTGACGGCCTCGCAGGAATATCTCGACCGTTTCAAGGGCAAGACCAATGCCGAGATCGTCACGACGATCTACCAGTCGCTGTTCGGCCGCGCGCCGGATGCGACCGGTCTCGATTTCTTCACCAAGGGTCTGGCCAACGGCACGCTGAAGCTCGAAACGCTGGCGATCAACATTCTCGACGGCGCGCAGGGCTCCGACAAGGCGATCATCGACAACAAGACGGCCGCCGCCGACCTGTTCACCAAGAGCCTGGATACCCAGGCGGAAATCGACGCCTACAAAGGCAATGGCGCCGCCGATCTCGGCCGGGCCTTCCTCACCAAGGTCACGGACGACAAGACCAGCATTCCGAGCCAGACGGATGTCGATAAGGCCGTTGCCGGCGTGGTGACGCCGTCCGGCGGTCAGGGGCCGGCAGGTGGTGGTGGTGGTGGTGGTAGTGGTGGTGGTGATACGCCGCAGCCGCAGCCGGAAAAATTCACTGTAAGCCACACCTACGGCGATCTGAAGAACGCAACGAACGGTAAACTATACGCTGGCGATGGCACCAACCCGGCAACAGGCTTTCAGAAGACTTTGGCGGATGGAGATAACAAGATCATTGAACTGGCGCTCGACGCTCGCTACAGGGGGAATGGAGCCGATGTTCCACATACCTCATCGACAGACGGCGGCGCAGTTTACAACGTCGATACGGCAGCGCCTGTTCGCTTTGCCTATTCCGCGGGAATCTCGCCGGAGACTGGCGATAGCACCCTTCGGCTGGACAGCTACGATTACAAGCTGCTTATCGATACGGATCCCACAGCAGGGACAAATTTCGTCACTCTGACGCTTGTCAAAGGTAATACGGGGGATCCCTATCCCAATGTTTCGAACTCTCCTTATGAGTGGTTCAAGGATGGAACTGCCAAAATCATTGACGATGGCGGCAACGAGTCGGTCACCCAAAACGTTCAGGCTTTTGACTGGTATAATGGCGGTCGTGCCGTGCAGGCTGGCGATCAGTATGAGGTCAAACTGCAGGCTTACGAAAAAGGGACATCCACGCTGATCGCCGAAACGGCGATCAAGGTTGTCGGGAACTCGACTTCGAACGACAGCGCCTTGTCCAGCATCGCGACTTATAGCACCAACAAGCTATTTGTCGGTGGCGGCAACTCAAATGAACATTTTGCCATCACGAAATTCGCGACCGGCGATATCGAACTGGGATTGAACGGTCGCATTGCTCACGGCGACGTGTTGCAAGGCGAGGTCAAAAGCGACGGCCTTGTTCATTACGAAATGGCGAGTGGCGAAAATGCCCGGTTTGCCTATTCGATTGCCTCTTCCAACGATCTCTCCGCATATACCTTCAAGCTGAAGGTGGATACTGACGCTGGCAACGGAACAAGCTTCACGGAGCTTACCCTCGGCGCAGGCGCTGCAAACAGCAACGGGAAAAACAAAGGCGGCGATTCGTCCTATACATGGTTTTACGAGGGGCAGGCTGCGATCAAGGATGATGGCGGAAATGCCAAAGTCACGCAAAATATCGAAAACATCTCGTGGTTCGATAGTACGCCGATGGATGGTAACCTAGCCGCTGGTCACTACGATGTTATTCTTGAAGCATGGAACGGTACGACACTGATCGGCACCAACCATGTGGTTTTCGATATCATC
>JAEXMK010000120.1 GCA_023444445.1 Pseudomonadota bacterium
TGCGCGCGGCGCTGGCAATCACGATTGAAGGCAGGGTCATCTCTATTCTCCTCACATGCGGGCGGAGACTGGCAAAGCTTTCAATACAAGTCAAATGCCGAAAGTTGCTTTAAAAGATGTTGCTAAAGTAAGCTGGAATCTTGCCGAAAATTGCTGCGCAAAAAACAAACTGTTGCGATGCACAAAACATTTGTCAGACAGCGTATTTTGCGCATACACTTTGTATCGGGAAGAGCAAGAAAAGCAAAAAACAAGAAAATACCATCATCGCGAGGAGGCGGGCATGGCGAAACACGACGGCGAGACAATCATTAAAAAATATGCCAACCGGCGGCTCTATAATACCGGCACGAGCACCTATGTGACGCTCGATGATCTGGCGCAGATGGTCAAGCGCGGCGAAGACTTCAAGGTTCAGGACGCCAAGTCGTCCGAGGACATCACCCACGCGGTCTTGACCCAGATCATCGTCGAACAGGAAGCCAAAACCGGCAATACGCTGCTGCCAACGGCGTTTCTGCGGCAATTGATCTCCTATTATGGCGACCAGATGCAGATGGTCGTGCCGACATTTCTAGAACATTCAATGAAGACCTTCTCCGACCAGCAGAGCCAGATGCAGGAGCATATGGCGAAGGCTTTTGGCGATGGTTCGCTTGCCCGCAACTTCCAAGCACCGCTGCAGATGATGGAAGAGCAGATACGCCGCAACACGGAACTGTTCCGGCAGGCAATGCAGGGTTTCACACCTTTCGCAATGCCGCAGGCGCCGAAGGAAACCCGCAAACCGAATGCTTCCGAAATCGATGAGCTGAAAGCGCAGTTGCGCGCATTGCAGCAAAAGCTCGACCAGCTCTGAGTCTGCGCTGTTCCGGCCGATGCTGACCGCCGCATCGGCTGCTGCTTATGGCTTTTAGCCTGCCGCTCTTTCGGGAACGCGCAACAGCAGCAGGAAACCCGCCCCCAGGAATACGATGAGCGTGGCCATGCCGATATGGGCGGAGCCACTTATAGTGGTGGCTATGGAAAATGACAGCGTCGCCATGAAACTCGTGGCGCGCCCCGACAGCGCATAGATGCCGAAATATCGGCCCGCTTCCGCCACCGTGATGTTGCGGGCGAGATAAGAACGCGATGACGCCTGAACCGGGCCGAAGGCAAGGCCGATCAAGACGCCGTAGAGGAGATAGGCTTTTTCGGCGCCTGTCGCGAAGAAACTGTCACTGTCATCCGTGGAAAGTTGGAGCAATCCGAATAGGGTTGAGCCCTTTTCTGTGGAAACGATGCCAACGGTGGCAAGCAAAAGCAGCACCAGACTTATGAGTACGGTATTGCGTGATCCGAGGGTTTGATCAACACGCCCTGCGGCAAAGCATCCGACGATGGCGACGACATTCAGAAGGATGCCAAAGAGACCAGTTTCGATTGTTTGCCACCCGAACATTCCCGCCGCGAACGCGCCGCCCAAGATTACGACGCCATTCACGCCATCCTGATATAGCATGCGCGCAATCAGAAACCGCAGCAGCATGGGGCGGTGACGAAGCTCGCGCAGTGTCGTCTTTAACTCCCGAAGTCCGGAGTGGATTGCGGCTCCGAAAGGCAGACCCTTGTTAGCGTCCGGGGTCATTAAGAACATCGGCAAAATGAAGATGAGATACCAGAGCGCAGCAATCGGTCCGGTTATTCTCGCGTCCTGCCCGGAGGCGGGGTCGAGGCCGAAAAGAGGCGCGATGCCAATGAGCGTAAGTCCGGTCTTGGGGTTTGCCGCCAGCAGGGTGACGACCGCAATCAGCACTACCATGCCGCCGAGATACCCAAGCCCCCAGGCGAGATTGGAGATGCGTCCCACATTTTGCGGATTGGTCAGCCGCGGCATCATGGAATCGTTGAAGACAATCGAAAATTCCGCCGCGATGGAGGCGAGGATCATGCAGATTACGGGCAAGATGATCGGCGAACCGGGTGCGGCAAACCAGAGAAAAAAGAGGCTGACGATCTTGATGACGGCAAAAAAGGCGATCCACGGTTTGCGCGCGCCGGATTGATCGGCGATGGAGCCGAGGATGGGGGAGAAGAGGGCGATGATGATCGACGACACCGTCGCCATGTTGCTCCATGTCGCCTGCGCCGAAATCGGATCTTCGGTGAGGCGGGCAACGAAATAGGGGCCGAAAATAAAGGTGGTGACAACAGTGAAGAAGGGCTGCGCCGCCCAGTCGAACATAATCCATCCCCATATGCCGCGTTTGGCAACCACTGTTTCCGCGTTCGAGGAAGGGACAGTCATTCAGATTCCTATCGGTAGATAGTAGAGGTTTGGCATATGGGGAGACGTTAGCGTATCGGAATTTTTGCCGCCACCCGGAAGATATGAACCGGGTGGCGATTAACTTTATCGATCAGCGTGCCTGAACGATATCGGAAAGCAGCCCGGCCGCCACGGTAAGGCGGGCAAGGTTGGTGTCGCCACTTTCGCTGAGCGCGCCGAGTTCGGAAACGATGCGGTTGACGCGCACGCGGTCAGCCGCGTACCAGGCCTGAACCGGGTCCTTTTCCTTGGCATATTCGGTAAGGGCCGAGATGACGATGCGGCGTCTCGATGAGGAGATCTGGTCCTGGCTGCGCAGGAGAGCCAGACTCTCATAATGATCCGCCGGTGTGATGCGCTGGCTTGCATCCAGCAGACGCGCGACGCGGAAGGTTGAGGAGACTGTGGCATAGCTTTCGACGGCGCGCGCAAGCGTAGTGCCCGCGCTTTCGGCGATGCGCATGATTTCAGGCACATAGACGAGCAGGGAAAGCGTATCCAGCTCCTCGAGAAGAGTGGAGGGCACGCCCGCAATTTCCGTGACGCCAAGTTCGCGACGATATTTCGCCGCTGCCGGCGACAGCGTCTTGATCGCGGTTTTCAAGCGATCGATCTCGCTCGCCATATCACCTGTCGCCGCGCCCGCGCTGCCGGTTTGCAGGTAAAGCCTGCTTGCGTCGGAAAAGATGCGGGTGATGGTGGCGTAAAGTCCGTTCTGGATCTCGCCGCCAATCTTGCCGTCAAGCGCATCGACCTCGCCCCACAGGCGTTTAAGGCCGAAACCATCCTCGACGATCACCGCCGCCTTGACGACGTCGGCGGCAAGCAGACCGCTCGCATCGGCAAGTTTCTGCACAAAGCCAGGACCACCGCGGTTGACCACGGCATTGGCGAGCGCGGTTGCGACGATTTCGCGGTGCAGGCGATGCCCCCTGATATCGTCCGCATAGTTCTTCTGCATCTTGGCTGGGAAATAATCTACCAGCAGATGCTGGAGATAAGGCTCATCCGGTAGTGGGCTTGCCACCAGCGCATCAAACAGGGTCAACTTCGCGTAGGAGAGGAGCACGCCGATTTCCGGCCGTGTCAGCGGTTTGCCGGTGGCATATCTTTCGCTGAATTCGGCATTATCA
The DNA here is from genome assembly GCA_023444445.1 of Pseudomonadota bacterium. Lineage (GTDB taxonomy): Bacteria > Pseudomonadota > Alphaproteobacteria > Rhizobiales > Rhizobiaceae > Agrobacterium. The sequence continues at coordinate 3,445 of JAEXMK010000120.1, forward strand.
GGCAGGGTTTCGACCTTGCGGTTCAGTTGTCCGGTCGCTTCCAGCGCGCTCATCAGGCGGCCGAGTTCTTCGCGGTTCGAAAGGCCCAGCCGCTCCGTCAGCGAGATGGCTAGCGATTGCAGGTAGTTATTGCGCAGTACCAGCTGCGCCACTTCCGGTGTCATGGAAGCGAGAAGCTGGTTGCGCTTCGGCATCGTCAGGCGGCCGCTATTTACGGCGGAGGCGAGCGCGATCTTGATATTGACCTCGACGTCGGAGGAGTTCACCCCGGCCGAATTGTCGATGGCGTCGGAGTTGCATCGCCCACCCGCAAGCGCATAGGCGATGCGCCCCTTCTGGGTGATTCCGAGATTGGCGCCTTCGCCGATGACCTTGGCGCGCAGTTCGGTTGCATTGACGCGAATGGGGTCATTGGCCCTATCACCCACTTCGGCATTGGTTTCCACCGCCGCCTTGATGTAGGTGCCGATGCCGCCGAACCAAAGGAGATCGGTCGGCGCCTTCAGGATTGCGGTCATGATCTCGAAGGGCGTGGCGACGGATTTGTCCAGGCCGATGGCGGCCACGGCTTCCGGCGTCAGCGTCACCGATTTTTCGGAACGCGAGATGATCATCGCGCCGGCCGAGAGGGTTGAGCGATCATAATCCTGCCAGCTGGAGCGTGGCAGGTCGAAAAGCCGCTTGCGCTCGGCAAAGGATTTGTCGGTATCCGGGTCCGGATCGATGAAGATATCGCGGTGATCGAAGGCGGCGATCAGCCTGATCTTTTCGGACAGCAGCATGCCGTTGCCGAAAACGTCGCCGGACATGTCGCCCACGCCGGCCACGGTGAAGGGCGTGGTCTGAATGTCGGTGTCCATTTCACGGAAATGGCGTTTTACCGTTTCCCAGGCGCCGCGGGCGGTGATGCCCATCTTCTTGTGGTCGTAACCGGCGGACCCGCCCGATGCAAAGGCATCGTCCAGCCAGAAGCCAGCCTCATGGGCAAGAGCGTTTGCGGTATCGGAGAAGGTGGCCGTTCCCTTGTCGGCGGCAACGACGAAATAGGGGTCGTCGCCGTCAAGCCGCAATGTATCGGCCGGCGGCACAATGGCGTCGTCAACGATATTATCGGTGATCGAGAGCAGGGTGCGGATGTAGGTCTTGTAGGCCTCCCGGCCGGCATTGAATACCTCGTCGCGGGATCCGCCGGCAGGCAGGTTCTTCGGGAAGAAACCGCCCTTGGCGCCGACAGGCACGATGACCGCATTCTTCACCTGCTGCGCCTTGACGAGGCCGAGCACTTCCGTGCGGTAATCCTGGCCGCGATCCGACCAGCGCAGACCGCCACGCGCCACCTTGCCAAAGCGCAGATGCACGCCTTCGACCTCGGTGCCGTAAACGAAGATTTCGCGGAAAGGCCGGGGATCGGGCAGACCGTCCAGATGTTTCGGATCGAACTTGAATGCCAGAAGGTCACGCGGGGTGCCGTCGGCATTTTTCTGGAAGTAGTTGGTACGCAGCGTCGCATCGATGGCGTTGACGTAGCGCCGCAGCGTGCGGTCCTCGTCGAGATTGGGAACGCCGCTCAGCGCGGCTTCGATGGCCTTGTGAATCTCCGCGAGCTTCTTCAACCGTTTCTTCTCTTCGATCGACGGATCGAAGCCGGCCTTGAACAGCGCGAAAATATGCCGGGAGATATCAGGATATTTATAGAGGGTTTCGGAAATATGCTCCTGCGAATAGACGATACCGGTCTGGCGCAGATAACGGGCATAGGCGCGCAGCACGGAGACTTCGCGCACATTGAGGCCGCAGGCCAGGATCAGGCGGTTGAAGTTGTCATTGTCCACCTTGCCGGAGAAGGCAGCGAGGAAAGCCTCTTCGAGTTTCGGTCCGTAGTGCGGCAGATCGAGCGTCGTGCCGGCTGCGACTGATAGTTCCATGTCATGCAGTACGATGTCGCGCTTTTCGCCTTCCGAAACGACACCAATATCGAAGGTTCGTTCGCTGATGACGTTAAAACCGAGATTTTCGAGCAATGGCACACGGCGCGACAGCGGCAGGTGGCCGTCACGGTGGAAGATTTTCAGCGACAGTGTGTCGGCTGACTGGCCCTCCTGCTGGTAGAACTCGATGCGGACCGGTTCACCCCTTGCCGCGCCCAGAATGTCAGGCATATCGCCGATCGCCTCTTCAGGCGTGAAGGCTTCCTGATAGGCCTGATCGACCTCCAGCACCGGCGCGCCTGGTTCGGAGAGGGCGACGAAATGATCTATCCAGCGTGCCGCGATATCACTGACGGCATCTTCAAGCTTGTCCTGCGCGATGCGCGGCGTCTTGCCTTCCGTGCGGCCGACGATGAAGTGGACGCGGGCGACGGCGCCTTCGGGGAAGGCGGGGTAATAGGCGGAAATATGCCCGTCATAGACCCTGCTCAGATAATCGCCGATCTTCTCGCGGACATAAGAATTATACTCTTCGCGGGGCACGAAAATTATGGCGGAAACGAAGCGGTCGAAACGGTCGATACGCGCAAGGACACGCACACGCGGACGGTCGCTGAGTTCCATGATCTGCTCGATAAAGCGGATCAGGAGATCCGTCTCGATCTGGAACAGATCGTCACGCGGATAGGCTTCCAGCGTGTTCTGCAGAATGCGGCCGGAGTGGCTGTTGGGGTCAAAGCCGAAATGCCGTTCGACATCCGCGACCTTGGCGCGGAGCAACGGTATTTGTTTCACCGAGCGCGTATAGGCAGTCGCGGTGAAAAGGCCGACGATGCGCAATTCGCCGATGACATTGCCTTCCTCGTCAAAGCGCTTTATGCCGATGTAATCCATATAGGCGCGGCGATGCACGATGGATTTCACATTGGCCTTGGTGACGATGAGGAAGTCCGGGCCGTCGAGGAAGGCGAGAATTTCCGGCGTTGTCGTCACCGCATTCTTGCCGAGGCGCAGCACGCGCACATCGGGGTCGCTGAGGCTGCCAAGGCCGACGCCGTCACCGCGCTCGATCTTGGCATTTTTGCCCTTTCCGGAGTAGGTGTAGTCGCGCATCCCAAGGAAGGTGAAATTGTCGTTGCGAAGCCAGTTCAGGAACTCGACGGCCTCCGTACGTTCGCTCTTACGCCGTGAAGATCCGCGTTTCGACAATTCATCCAATGCTTCGTCGAGCTTCGCCAGCATCGGCCGCCAGTCGCGATAGGCGGATTCTACCTGTTTCAGCACAAAGCGCAGCCGCTCTTCCAGAGCTGAAGCCGCCTGCTGCGAAAGCGGCGCGATATGCAGCTGGATGAGGCTGATGTTGTCGGCAGGATCATCCTCGGGCTCTGCCAGCCGGTAACCACCCTTTGTCTCGCTATCACGCACGAGAATAGGGTGCACGGCAAGGTAAAGGCCGCGATAGGTGCTGGTGACTTCGCCCATGACGGAATCGTAGAGGAAGGGCATGTTACGACCGATGATGGTCAGAATCGTTACGGGAACATCCCGTGGCGAAACGCCTTCCGCCTGGGAAATGCTGATATGAGGAGCCTCTCCGGTCCACTGCGAAAGCGCCTGGAAACTGTGGGCGGCACTCGCTGCCAGCATCTCCGCGGAATAATATTCTATATCGTCGGCACTTGCCCTTCCATAAAGTATACCGGGATCAAGAAATTCGACATTTTCGGCAATTGCCTGCTGGCGCGCTTTTTCGATCTGTTTTTCGCGTTTTGGATTGTTTCTGTAGCCCATTTGACGTGGATTCCTCCAAAAATCACACTTTAATATAAAAAAGCATCGCCAATCTGCGGATTTTGCCTTTTCGGTCGAATCGGATATTGGCGTGGAATTACGAAGAGTTTAAGAGGCTATCGTGTTTCTTCACTCGGTAGGTGAAATTTTTTTGCTTCTTTTATCGTAAGGCTCGGTTTAGAAGCAGACGACAGTATTTTTGCGGCTAATTTTTAGGCGGTTCTTGGACCGCCATGTGATGTTGCGGCCACGGTTGAAGCAAATTATTGATTTGCACCTATTTTTGTGGTACACCAACGACACTGATCCACAGCGTGGCATTTGTGTGCCCAAAAACACCACGAAAGCAACACCTCTTTTGCACGCGGTTTCCGTGACATATCGAGCGTTTACGTTATCGAAC
>JAEXMK010000155.1 GCA_023444445.1 Pseudomonadota bacterium
ATTTGCTCTTCTGCCCGTAGAGCAGAAAAGTTACATCGTTGTGCCGTTCAAGCGCCTTGGCGGCACCGGGTATGGCAACATCTGGGCCGAAATCGCCACCCATGACGTCAATTGCAATTCTGATCACGCGTCCCTTATCCTTAACTGCCGCCAATCAAGCGGATTTTGCGCGAAAATACCTTTTCCGGCTCTTGTTACAATAAAATTATTTCAGCCCGGCTGGGCCATTCAGTCTTTTTTCCAATCTTTCAGCACGGCAAAGGGCGATGGCCGCTTTTCTTCGTCAGGCTCTTTTTCAGTCTTTTCGGCAAATTCCACGTCCGGCTTGCGCGGATAAGGATCGATGGCAAGCGCCGCAAATTCGGCAACCACGGCACCGACATCGATGCTGTCGCCGGTGAACTGGTCGGGAATGTCAGGCCCATCAGGATCGAGCACGATCTCGCCTTCCTCATTGGTGACCATCCGCGCCAGCTTCGATCCTTCCGGAACGAAAATCTGCTCCACTGTCTCATCGATCTTGCTCGAGACGGGTTCCAGCGTGACGACGCAGGATTGAGTGACCGCCGCATGCACCTCACCCTTGACCTTTACGCCATCCTTTTTCCAGCGGGTGACCTGCAGATCCGCCTTCAAATATTCGACGGAGACCACATCCCAGAATTTCGCCAGGGCCTCCAGTTCCTCGGCACTGGCTTCGAGACCAATCCTGACGGGATTGGCGGAAATATGGCCTACCTTGACGGGATAGGAAAAAGGCAGGTCGTCATTTGCGGCGTGTCGCGTGTTCATGGTGAACCTCATTGTCCAGGCAGGGGCAGTGTCAGGCTTCCGGTTGCTATCGTCTCTTCGGACTGGGCGGCAAGGGCCTGCGATGTTTCCATCATCCAGCCCGCCAGCCCTTCCATATCGGGGGCCTTGTCGTCTGCCTGCGGATATATATTGCGCCGGAGTGCGGCGGCAAGAGCTGTGCGGTCGGATGCATCCAGTGCCGCCGCATAGGATTCGAGCCGTCCATAGAACATGCCAGCGAATTTTTTCATGCGTTTCGGCACGCCCTGGTCACCTATTCCCAATTCACGGATGGAGTGATCCAGATCCTGGAAAAAGGCGTCGATGATCTCCTGGGCGATCTCCTGCCCGCTCACACCTGATGATTTGGTGCGGCGAAAATAGAGAATCATGATGGCCGAGAGCATCTCGAAACGGCCCATGACCGTATCGGGAACACCGAGGTCGAGATAAAACCCGGGCGTGCGTGCGGCCGCCGTCAAAGTCGCATATTGCCGGTCGACTATGGCGCGGTTGTTGTTTTTCTTCTTGAACAGCCCGAATATCATCGTTTTTTTTCCGAAGGGGACGGGTGAATGCGCTTACCGCCCATCGCACTTGTTGCATGATCGTCAAAGCTGGTTTACCGAAGCATCCACGAATTGCAATGCTGTCACGGTCACGTTCGTCTTTGGGCTGAAACAGTCGAAGAGAACCGGAGGAGTTCCAAAAGGCCGGGAAAGCATTGAATTTGGGGGGTGATCGGGATTTTCCGTCCCCGGATTGACACAATCATGTGCACAGACACTGTGCACCACGCAATGCCGGAAGGTGCCATTCATGATCGCAGTCGGGGAAAAGCAGTTGACCAAGCAGAAATCCGCAAGTCACGGCAAAATTCTGAGCAAGACCGCCATCGCAATCGTCCTTGCATCTGGCCTGCTTTCCGCCTGCACCAGCACGACGGACGTATTTCACAACGGCTACGTCATGGACGAGCAGTCGCTCCAGCTGATTCCGGAAGGCTCGAGCCGTGAGCAGGTTCTCCTGACCATGGGCACGCCCTCCACCACCGCGACCTTCGGCAACGAAGTGTTCTATTACATCTCGCAGAAGCGCGTGCGCCGCGCGGCCTTCATGAAGCCGTCGCTGGTCGAACAGAATATTCTCGCGATCTACTTCAACAAGGACGGCGTCATCGAGCGCAAGGCCAACTACACGATGCAGGACGGCAAGGTCTTCGATACGATTTCGCGCACCACGCCCACCGGCGGCAAGGATCTCACCTTCCTGCAGCAGCTGCTCTCCGGCGGCACCTCGGGCGCCAATATCGCCAAGAGCATTCTCGGCCAGGGCGGCAACACCCCCTGACCTCAGCAGGAACGGAAAATTCAAAGGCCCGGGGATCGCTCCCCGGGCCTTTTCATTTGTCGAAACGGTGGCCTTCAGTGGGCGAGAACCGCCAGCAGCAGCAGCGCAACGATATTGGTAATCTTGATGGCCGGGTTGACCGCGGGACCCGCGGTATCCTTGTAGGGGTCGCCAACCGTGTCGCCCGTCACCGATGCCTTGTGCGCCTCGGAACCCTTGACGTGGCGTACGCCATCCTTGTCGACGAAGCCATCTTCGAAGCTCTTTTTGGCGTTATCCCACGCACCACCCCCAGACGTCATGGAAATCGCCACGAACAGGCCATTGATGATGACGCCGAGCAGCGAGGCGCCCAGAGCCGCAAAGGCCGATGCCTTGGAACCCGAGATCAGCAGCACGCCGAAATAGACCACGAGAGGCGCCAGAACCGGCAGAAGCGACGGGATGACCATTTCCCTGATCGCCGCTTTTGTCAGCAGGTCCACGGCCTTGCCGTAGTCAGGCTTTTCCGTGCCGGCCATGATGCCGGGCTTTTCGCGGAACTGGCGACGGACTTCCTCGACGATGGCGCTCGCCGCCTTGCCCACCGCGGTCATGGCGATGCCGCCGAAGAGATAGGGGATGAGACCACCGAACAGCAGGCCGGCGACCACGTAAGGGTTGGCGAGGCTGAAGGAAATCTCGCCTATATCCTTGAAGTAGGGATAAGTATCGCCATTGGCGGCGAAATAGGACAGGTCGTTGGCATAGGCGGCAAACAGCACCAAGGCGCCGAGACCGGCCGAGCCGATGGCATACCCCTTGGTCACGGCCTTGGTGGTATTGCCCACGGCATCCAGCGCGTCGGTCGCCTTGCGAACGTCCGGATCAAGACCAGCCATTTCAGCGATGCCGCCTGCATTGTCCGTGACCGGGCCGAAGGCGTCGAGCGCGACGATCATACCGGCGAGACCCAGCATTGCGGTAACGGCAATACCGGTGCCGAACAGGCCACCGAGCTGGTAGGTGCCGATGATGCCGCCGACGATGACGATGGCGGGCAGCGCTGTCGATTCCAGCGAGACCGCAAGGCCTTGGATGACATTGGTACCGTGGCCGGTAACCGGTGCCTGGGCGATGGAATTGACCGGGCGTTTGTTGGTGCCGGTATAATATTCGGTGATGACGACGATCAGCGCCGTTACGACGAGACCGACCAATCCGCAGAAGAAGAGGTTCGTGCCAGTGATCTCCATGCCGGCCACCGTACCGATCGTTCCCCAGCCGACGGTGGCATAGGTTGCCACCGCAAGGCCAACGACGGAAAAGATGCCCGTGGCGATGAGGCCCTTGTAGAGCGCGCCCATGATGGAATTGTTGGTGCCGAGTTTCACGAAGAAGGTACCGGCAATCGAGGTCAGGATGCAGGCGCCGCAGATTGCCAGCGGATAGACCATTGCGCTTTCCAGTATCGGCGTTCCCGCAAAGAAGATGGCGGCGAGAACCATGGTCGCGACAACGGAGACGGCATAGGTTTCGAAGAGGTCAGCCGCCATGCCGGCGCAGTCGCCGACATTGTCGCCCACGTTATCGGCAATCGTTGCCGGGTTGCGCGGATCGTCCTCGGGAATGCCGGCCTCGACCTTGCCGACGAGGTCGCCGCCGACATCGGCGCCCTTGGTGAAGATGCCACCGCCGAGACGGGCGAAGATGGAGATCAGCGATGCGCCGAAGCCGAGCGACACCAGCGCATCGATCACCTCACGCGAACCGGGCGCATGGCCCATCACCGAGGTTAGGATAAAATAATAAATGGAGACGCCGAGCAGTGCGAGGCCCGCGACAAGCATGCCGGTGATAGCGCCAGACTTGAAGGCGATATCGAGACCGGCGGAAAGGCTGTGCGAGGCGGCCTGCGCGGTGCGCAGATTGGCGCGTACAGAGACATGCATGCCGACGAAACCGGCGACACCGGACAGAACCGCGCCGATGATGAAGCCGATAGCCGCCATGGAGGACAAGAGATACCAGGCCAGAACGGCGACGATCAGTCCGACGATGGCGATGGTGAGATATTGACGGGTGAGATAAGCCTGCGCACCTTCGCGGATGTAACCTGCTATTTCACGCATGCGCTCATTGCCCTGATCTGCATCGAGAACGCTTTTGGTGGCCCATACCGCGTAAACGACGGACAGGACACCGCATAAAATTACGATGGGTATTACGGTCATGCGCACTTACCTCCCAAAAGGCCGGGTCTCACTCCCTCCCCGGCGCGGCGAAACCTTGTGCAGAGGGGGATGGACGGCGTGTCCGAAGTCCCCCGATTGGGCATTTGTTCCCCTCCCAAGGAAAAATGTCCTGAGTGCCGAGATTGCGTTGGCGAAAGGTGTCGCGTCAAGCCCACAAATTTGCCTGAAACTTGAAAGGTGTAGCGCGGAGCGCGCGACTCAGGCGGCTCTCTTCTGCTTGGTGAGGATGAGTGAAAGGACGAGCAGCAGGCAAACTCCAGCGACTGGCCAGATGACGAGGTTCATCACGGACCAGCCCCAGGCCGTAAACACCTTGCCGGAAGAAAAGGATGACAGCGCCACCGTGCCGAACAGCACGATATCGTGGAATCCCTGCACCTTGTCCGCCTCATGCGGGCGGTAGCTTGACGTGATGATGGCGGTTGCGCCGATGAAACCGAAATTCCAGCCGAGACCGAGAAGGATGAGCGCCGCCCAGAAATTCCAGAGTTCTATGCCCATATGGGCGACGATGGCGCAGGCCATCAGCACGATGAGGCCGGCCGCAACGATTCTTTCCGCACCGAATCGGGAAATCAGCATGCCGGTGAAGAAGCTCGGCGCGAACATGGCCAGAACGTGCCACTGGATGCCGAGCGTGGCGAGTTCGGTCGGGAAACCGCAGCCGACCACCATCGCAAGCGGTGCGCCGGTCATCATGAAGGTCATCAACGCATAAGAGCCGATACCGCAGATCATGCCGGTGACGAAACGCTGGGTACGGACGATCTCCGAAAGTGGTCTCACCGTCTCTGTATGGGTGGTCGCGGCCTTCGGATCAGGCAATTTCAGAAATGCCAGAATAGCGATCGCGACGAGGCCAAGCGGCACCAGCGCGATGAAAGCCCCGGCGAAGGTAACCGGTGCGAGCAGGTCCTTGCCGAGAATAGCCAGTTGCGGCCCAACAATGGCCGAGATGATGCCGCCTGCCAGAATCCAGGAAATCGCCTTCGGCTTATAGAAGGAAGGCGATGCATCAGCCGCCGCAAAGCGGATTTTCTGCGTGAAGCCGCCGGAAATGCCGATCAGCAGCAGGCCGGCGGCAAAAAGCCAGAAATCCGAACGGAAGAGCGCGACCGCGGCAATGCCGCCGCCGATGGAACACATTAGCGCGCCGACCATGAAGCCGGCTTTGCGGCCGAGGAAGCGGGATGCGGCCGCAACGCAGATCGCGCCCAGCGCCACGCCGATGTTGAAGCCGGTAAGCGGAGCGGTTGCGAGCGACTTGTCGGCGCCGAGCAGCTGATAACCTGCGAGCGCGCCGACAGAAAAGCTTAAAGGCGCGGCCGATCCCATGATCGCCTGCGCCATGGTCAGGAGGAAGACGTTGCGCTTCGCCGCATCCAGTTGAACTTCAAGTCCGGGGGCGGAAACGGCGCTCATGTCTTCCTCATCTAAAGTATTTTTTTAGCGTTTTGCCTCGCCGCGCACCTGTTTGGCAATGCGGTCAAGCACCGCATTCACCAGCTTCGGCTCATCATGTTCGAAGAAAGCGCGGGCGATTTCGACATATTCCGTGACGATGACGGCAACTGGCACGTCCTTACGCTCCAGAATCTCGAAGGTACCGGCACGCAGGATGGCGCGCACGGTGGCATCGAGACGCGACAGCGGCCAGTCTTCCAGAAGCGCTGAGCGCACCAGCGGGTCGATCTTCGTCTGGTCGCGCACCACGCCAGAGACGATCGAACGGAACCACGACGGATCGGCTTTCAGATAGGTATCGCCGTCGACTTCCTGGCCGAGACGATGAGCCTCATATTCGGCGACGACCTCCATCACGCCGGTACCGCCGACATCCATCTGGTACAGGGCCTGCACGGCCGCAAGGCGGGCCGCGCCGCGCTGGTTGGCGGGCTTTACCGAAGGCTGGCGCGGTTCGCCACCGTTTTCAACATCCGACATGCGTTCAGCCACCCAGTTTCTTTTTCAGCTCGATCATGGTGAGCGCCGCGCGGGCGGCGAAACCGCCCTTGTCCTTGTCGGAGCGGCGCACGCGCGCCCAGGCCTGCTCGTCGTTCTCGACGGTGAGGATGCCGTTGCCGATCGGCAGCGATTCGCTAACGGCAAGATCCATCAGGGCGCGTGAGGATTCGTTGGCGACGATATCGAAGTGATATGTCTCACCACGAATGACCATGCCGAGTGCGACAAAACCGTCATATTCGGTGCCGTCATTGTCGGCGCCATCAAGCGCCATGGCGATGGCGGCGGGGATTTCCAGCGCGCCCGGAACGGTGATGACGTCATAGGTGGCGCCGGCTTCATCAAGCGCGAACTTCGCGCCTTCGAGAAGGGCATCCGCCATATCGTCGTAAAAACGTGCTTCCACGATAAGAAGATGGGGTTTGGACATGATATTTTCCTGAAAAGCTTGATGCCGGATCATACCGGCTTTTGCGGCGGTCAAAC
>JAEXMK010000208.1 GCA_023444445.1 Pseudomonadota bacterium
GGCTCAGTCAGCGCAGCCAGTTACCGAGGTAGGGGGCCCGTCAGGCCCATTCGCCCTTGCGCATGACAGGTACCGTGGAGCCATCCGGCTTCACGCCGTCGATATCCACCTTATTGGAGCCGATCATCCAGTCGATATGGATCAGGCTGGAATTGCCGCCCTGCGCCTTAATCTGGTCCTGCGACAGCGAAGCGCCGTCAAGGAAGCATTTCGAATAGCACTGGCCGAGAGCGATATGGCACGAGGCGTTTTCATCGAACAGCGTGTTGTAGAACAGGATGCCGCTCGCCGAAATCGGCGAGGAATGCGGCACAAGCGCCACTTCACCGAGACGCCGCGCGCCCTCATCGGTGTCGAGGACCTTGTTCAGCACGGCTTCACCCTTGGAAGCCCTAGCTTCAACGATGCGACCCGCTTCGAATTTCACCTGGATATCATCGATCAATGTTCCCTGATGCGACAGCGGCTTGGTACTGGAAACGTAACCGTCAACACGCAGCGCATGAGGTGTGGTGAAGACTTCTTCGGTCGGAATATTCGGATTGCAGGTCACGCCGTTCTTGGCCGTGGAGGCGCCGCCGTGCCATTCGTGGCCATTCGCCAGACCGATCTTCACATCCGTGCCGGGGCCGGTGAAATGCAGCGCGGAGAAACGCTCGCCGTTCAGCCATGCGGAACGCTTGGCGAGATTGGCGTTGTGCTGCGCCCATGCGGCGACGGGATCGGCCACATCCACCCGTGAGGCGGCGAAGATGGCATCCGCGAGCTTGCGCACCGCTTCATCCTCGGTGAGGCCGGGGAAGACCTGCTTTGCCCAGGAAGGATTGGGGTAAGAAATGATGTTCCAGTTGATATCGAAGTTGGAAATCTTTTCCAGCGCCGGCTTATAGGCGGTGGAATTGGCCTTGTTGGCGCGCGCCACCTTGGCGGGGTCCTGCTCTGCCAGCAGCATGGGGTTGTCGCCAGCAATCGCCAGCCTCGCCGCGCCGTTGGCATAGGCTTTCGCCATGCCCTCATAGAGCCAGCCGGAAGCCCGGTCGAAATTCGCGTCGCTCGCATGGCGATAGCGCGAAAGCGTGGTTTCCTCGTCGGAGTAGAAAGTGGTAACCAGTCCGCTGCCGGCCATATAGGCATGTTTGGTCAAAAGCCTGACGAGCGGCAGGGCTGCCAGCGGCGCAGTGATCACCAGATCCTGATCCTTCTGCAATTGCAGACCGACCTTGACGGCGACTTCCGCGAGTTTTTCCAGTTTGACGGGATCGATGGGAGAAACGGTCATGATCTGCCTTCGTCTATTTCAATAGGAGGCGCAGACCATAGCTCATTCCTTCGGAAAGCCAAATGCTTTCAGGAGCGCCTTTTGCACCTCATTCCGCAACCAGCGGTGCGACAATGGCCTTCAGCGCTCTCTGGGCGTCGCGGGGCGAAAGCCTCACCTGCAAACCACGTTGCCCGCCATTAATGTAGACGTAATTATGGGATATGGCCTCGGCTTCAATGGCTGTCGGCACCTGCTTCTTCTGTCCGAAAGGGCTGATACCGCCGACATAATAGCCGGTCGCCCGCTCGGCATCGGCGGGTTTCATCATGCTGGCGGATTTGCCCCCAAAGGCGGCGGCCAGCTTCTTCATGCTGACCTCGCGGTCCGAAGGAACGACGACGCAGACCGGCTTGCCGTCCAGCTCCGCCATCAGCGTCTTCAGCACCAGATGCGGCGGCTCGCCGATCGCCTCCGCCGCCTGCAGGCCGATGCGATCGGCATTCGGGTCGTAGTCATAGGTAACGGCGGTGAAGGCAATACCGGCCTTCGTCAGCATCTGGGTGGCGCGGGTCGTTTTGGACATGGCAGGCTGCGTTCAGGCGAAAAGGGTCTGGTAGATTTCAGGCTTGAAGCCGATCGTTATCTCGCCCTTTGCTTCCAGCACCGGACGTTTGATCATCGAGGGCTGCTCGAGCATAAGGCTGATGGCCCTTTCGCGCGTAAGATCGGCCCTCTGGCCGTCGTCGAGTTTCTTGAAGGTCGTGCCGGCCCGGTTGAGAACCGTTTCCCAGCCAGCGGCATCACACCATGTTTCCAGATGGGCGCGGTCGATACCGGCTGCCTTGTAGTCATGGAAAGAATAATCGACGTTGTTCAACTCCAGCCAGCTTCTGGCCTTCTTCATCGTGTCGCAATTCTTGATACCGTAAATCGTGACCGTCATGCTATCGCCTCTTTGTCTTCAAGCCTTCCGGCATAACAAAATATCCGTCTTATTCAAGCCGCGGCTGAGGGTGCGTTGGGTCGATTGATCAAACGTCGTGCATGAGTTATGCAAAAACGAGGTGGCTGGCATCCAAACGAGCGCGAGCAAAGCTGCATGGCTTCCCTGCTACATCAAGAGTTGTGGAAGAGGTATGAAATCCCCATTATTTGGACAACAAAGATGGAGATTAAAATGCGTCAGGTTGCAAAGACATCGCGTAACTTCTTCGGTGAAACTTTCGCCGTTCTCGGTGCAGCGCTCTCGGTTTCGGCCGCTGTTCGCGCACATCGCAAGCCCGCCCGTGCCGATCTCGAAG
>JAEXMK010000233.1 GCA_023444445.1 Pseudomonadota bacterium
GTAGGCGCCTGTACCTTCGATCAGAACTTCGTCGCCGATGGTCAGAGAAACCGGCAGCGGGTACATGTTCTTTTCGTACAGCACGTCGGCGCTGTCGCAGGTCGGGCCGGCCAGAACGCAGGGCTGCATCTCGTCCTGATCACGCTCCGTGCGGATCGGGTAACGGATGGCCTCGTCCATCGTTTCGGCGAGACCGCCGAATTTGCCGATGTCGAGGAATACCCAGCGGTGATTGTCGTTGTCGGACTTCTTCGACACGAGAACGACTTCCGCCTTGATGACGCCGGCATTGCCGACCATGCCGCGGCCCGGCTCAATGATCGTCTTCGGGATCTGGTTGCCGAAGTGCTTGCGCAGTGCCTCGTCGATCGCCTGGCCGTATTCTTCGGCAGCCGGAACGTCGCGCAGATATTTGGTCGGGAAGCCACCGCCCATATTAACCATCTGCAGGTGGATGCCCTGCTTGGCAAGGGACGCGAAAACGCGCTTGGCGTCAGCCAGCGCCGCATCCCATGCGTCGAGGTTCATCATCTGCGAACCGACGTGGAAGGACACGCCATAGGACTCAAGGCCGAGCTGATGGGCGTAAACCAGAACGTCGACGGCCATCTGCGGCACGCAGCCGAACTTGCGCGACAGCGGCCATTCAGCGCCTTCGCCATCCGTCAGCACGCGGCAGAAAACGCGCGCGCCGGGAGCGGCACGGGCAACCTTCTCGACTTCCTCATGGCTATCCACGGCGAAGAGATCGATGCCGAGCGCGTAGGCGCGGGCGACATCGCGTTCCTTCTTGATGGTGTTGCCGAAGGAGATGCGGTCGGACGTCGCGCCGGCATCGAGAGCCATCTGGATTTCAGCCACAGAGGCGCAATCGAAGTTGGAGCCGAGCGAAGCGAGCAGCTTCAGGATTTCCGGAGCCGGGTTTGCCTTGACTGCATAATAGATCGCGCTGTTCGGCAGGGAATGCCGGAACGCGTTGAAATTGTCGCGCACGACGTCGAGATCGACCACAAGGCAAGGGCCTTCGGGACGACGGGTCTTGATGAAGTCGAGAATGCGTGCAGTCGTCATCGATATATTCCCTATAAAACCGACTCCGGAAAATCCAGAGGACAAAGGACGCTCGAGATATGCATTCGAATCAGCCGGTGGAGGCGCAGAATCGATAGCATACGCTCAAGGCGCGAATATGAACGACGCCCTGCCAGAGCATCATTCGGCTTTGTCTGCCATGGATTGGAGGGAATGACCCGACCGCACTTCAGGCAATGATGGTGTGCCTCTTCAGTACCCCGGCTGATGGAAAGCCGGCAGAGAACCAGAAAGGCCCGCACCGTCGTTGCTTCGTATGTCCTCGCATTTCCCGGTTGGCCGGAATAGCGACTGGAGGGGTTAGTTCCAGGTACCTTACCTAAATCCTCACCACATCGAGGAATCGGCGGACACACATGGGCACGTGCGACTTTGGGCAGCACGGGAGATAAGAATATTCGCAGTCATAATCAAGAGGTTTTTTTCACCATTTAGCGGATTTTTTCGGCAGCGAATTTAGGGTTGAACAGTCGCTCCCCAGCGTTCAATTATATGGAACGAACCGGAGGATTTTCATGGACACGCTCACCCGCATCCGCGCCTTTATCGATGTCGTCGAAGCGGAGGGCTTTTCCGCTGCCGCGCGCAAGACCGGGCGCTCCAAGGCGCTTCTGTCCAAATATGTCCGGGAACTGGAAGACGATCTCGGCGCGTTGCTCCTCAACCGCACAACGAGGCAGTTCTCGCTGACCGAGGCCGGGCATACGTATTACCGCACCGCCTCCGACATTCTGAAGGAGATCGACAACCTTGCCGACCTGGTGCGCGAGAAAAATGCCGATCTCAAGGGCAAGCTCAGAATTTCGGTGCCGCGCACCTTCATTGACGCCGATGTGGGCCAAAGCCTCATCGACTTCGCCAAGGAAAACCCGGAACTGATGCTGGAAATCGTCGCCGATGACCGGTTCGTTGATCTGATCGAAGAAGGTTTCGACCTTGCGATCCGTATTACGCGGCTGGAGGATTCGGGTCTCATTGCTCGCAAGCTTTCCGATTTCCGGGTCTATGCGGTCGCGACGCCGGATTTCGTTGCGAAACACGGGCCGCTCGACGGACCGCAGGATTTTGCCCGCGTGCCCTTCATTATCGATACCAATACCCGATTTCACAATACTGTGCGTTATCTGGAACCGGACGGCGGCTCGAACTCGGTCGCCATCAGCGGGCCGATAGAGGTGAACAGCCCGCAGGCAACCTTGCGCGCGGCCCGTGCCGGGCTCGGCATCGCCATGGTGCCGGATTTCATCGCCCGGCCGCATATCCACTCCGGTGAACTGGTGACCCTGTTCGATGACTATATCTCAAAGGATCGCGGCATCTATGCCGTCTATCCCCACCGGCGTTACCTGCCTGCCAAGGTGCGCAGTTTCGTGGACTATCTCTCGGCGTGGTTTCGCAAGAACGAGTGAGGGATGGCTTTCATCAACCACCGACATAAAAAACGCCCGCCTTTCGGCGGGCGTTTTCATGGGGCGTGATCCTCAGAACGGCGAATCCGGGAAATAGAACTGCTTGGCATTTTCCTTGGTGATCAGCGTCGCGTCGAGAATATACTCACCGGCAACCGGCACCTGATCGTAGAAATGACCGGCTGTCAGCTGCATGGCGGTCGCCACCATCGCCGGCGGATACAGCACGTCGACCGGCACCAGCTTGTCGCCGTCCATGACCTTCTTGATCATGTCCTTGGAACCGGCGCCCGCAACGATGTACTTGATATCAGTGCGCTTGGCCTGCTGGATGGCTTCCAGTACGCCGATTGCCATGTCGTCGTCCTGACACCAGACCACGTCGATCTTCTTGTATTTGGTCAGATAGTCCTGCATCACGCGGAAGGCGTCGTCGCGGTTCCAGTTGCCGTACTGGCGGTCAAGAACCTTGACGCTGGAGCCGGCGATACCCTTGTCGAAACCATCCTGACGCTGCTGGTCGATCGGGATCGGCAGGCCGCGAATGACGACCACTTCCGCATCAGGCGTGGTCTTCTTGATGTATTCGCCCGCCACCTGTCCGAGTGCCGGATTGTTGCCGGCCACATAGAGATCGCGGATCGAATTGTCGTTGACGCTCGGCGCGCGGTCCACCAGCGCAACGAAGGTGCCCTTGTCCTTGATCTCCTTGATGGCGTTGACGAGCGGATCGGGATCCGACGGCAGAACCACCAATGCGTCCAGCCCCTGTACGGCAAGATCCTGAAGCGCGTTTGCCTGGTTTGCGGCATCCGGCGAGGTCTTGACGATGACGTTCAGGCCCGGATGCTCCTTCATCAGGAGCTTGGCCACACGCTCGGCATGATAAACGACGCCCGCCGTCCAGCCATGGTCGGCCGCCGGAATGGACACGCCGATCGTAACCTTCTTGTCCTGCGCCTGAGCAGAACCCGCCAGCACCGTTGCCAGCGCGGCAAAGGCCACGCCGATGAATTTTCTACGCATAGTCTCTTTCCTCCCAAGACCGGGGCGTTCCTCCTCTTACAACCGCGCCTGCCCCACATAGCGCGGCCAAACTCCCATCCTTCCGCTACCTGCGGCTCAAAGAGCGCTGCACCAGCATGGCGATGATGATGATCGCGCCCTGAATGGCGCCAATCAGATATTCACTGACGAAGTTCGACAGGATCATGATGTTGCCGACGATCTCCAGAATGAAGGCGCCGCAGATCGTGCCCCAGATGCGCCCTACCCCGCCGCGCAGCGCCGTGCCGCCGACGACGACGGCGGTGATGGCCTGCAATTCCCACAACATGCCTGTGGTGGCGGATGTGGAGGCGAGACGCGGCACGTAAAGAAGCACGGCAACGGCGACACAGAGCCCCTGAACCACATAGGCAATCGTGCGGACCCGCACGACGGAAATGCCGGAATAACGCGCTACATCCTCGCTTGAACCGACGGCCGTCAGGTGCCTTCCAAAGCGGGTGCGGTACAGCACGAAGGCGGCAATAGCCGCCGTCACGAAAATCACGACGACCGGCACCGGCACACCGAGAATATTGCCGAAATAGACCGGACGATAAAGCGTCTGGATCTCCGGATTGCGAAGCGTGATCGCTCCGCCCTGCGACAGCCAGGTGGTCAGCCCGCGATAAATGCCCATGGTGCCGAGTGTGGCGATGAAAGGCTCGATGCGGCCGATGGTGGTGATGAGACCATTGGTCAGCCCGCAGGCTGCGCCGATGGCGATGGCCAGTGCCATGGCGGCGAGCAGCATCAGCACCGGGCTGGCGATGACGCCGCTGTTCATGAACAGGATCATCAGGCTGGCGACGAAGGCAACCATGGCGCCAACGGAAAGATCAAGCCCGCCCGATGTAATGACGTAGGTGGCGCCAAGCGCAATGATGGCGATGAAGGCGCTGCGGGTCACGACATTCAAAAGATTGTCGATCCCGATGAAATTCGGATTGGCGATGGTGCCGAGCACCAGCAGCAGGGCCAGCGCCACGAAAGGCGCGACGGCGCGCAGGTCCCAGTCCTTCGAGGTCTTCGGCGTTTTGCCGTTATCAAGTGCGGCCTCAGTCATATTTCCCCTCAATTGTCTTTTCTTCAGGCCTTATTCGAATGACAGGCGCGCCTCAGGCGAATTCCTGCGTGTGAACGCCCGTCGCCAGCGCCACGATGTCGTTTTCGGTCATCCGCTCGCCCGCCACCTCGCCGACGATCCGGCCCGACCGCATCACCAGAATGCGGTCGCAGATGCCGATCAGCTCCGGCATTTCAGAGGAAACGACAATGATCGACCGACCCTCATCCGCAAGGTTCGCGATGAAACGGTAAATCTGCTCCTTGGTGCCGATATCAATACCGCGCGTCGGCTCATCGATAATGACGATGGACGGATCGAGCAGCATCATCTTGGCCAAGAGCAGCTTCTGCTGGTTTCCGCCTGACAGCTGGCCCGCAAGCAGGTCCTTGCGGCCGGTGCGGATGTCGAAATCGCGCACAGCATCATCGAGCGCCTGCGCCTCCCGGCGGGTATCGATCTGAAACAGCCGGCTGAACTTGTTGAGTGATGCGAGCGTAAGATTAACCCGCAGATCCTTGCTCAGTAGTAATCCCTTGCCCTTGCGGTCTTCGCTCAGATAAACGATGCCGGCCTTCAGGCTGTCTTCCGCCTTTGCGAAGTGCACCTGCCGACCGCGATGGCGGATTGTTCCGCGTCCGGCCCGCAGGCCGAGTATCCCCTCCATCAGCTCTGTTCTGCCCGCCCCCACCAGGCCGGCAAAACCGAGGATTTCACCCTTGCGCAGGCTGAAACCGGCATCCTGCGCATAACCGGGAACGGTGAAGTGCTCCACCTGCAGAACCGGTTCGTGCTCGCCGCCGGCATGCCGATCCGGATAAAGCTTGGCGACATCGCGCCCCACCATCAGCCGCGCCATATCCGCCGGCTCCAGCTCCGAGGCCGGATGCGAGGCGACCAGCCGGCCATCACGCAGGACAGTCACCCGGTCGGCGATCTGCTTCACTTCAGGCAGGCGATGCGAAATATAAAGCACGGCCACACCCTTTGCCCTGATGTCGCTGATGACATTCAGCAGCGCGTCGGTCTCGATGGGCGTAAGGCTTGCGGTCGGCTCGTCGAAAATGACGACGCGATGCGGCACCAGCAGAACGCGGGCGATCTGGACCAGCTGCCGCTGGGCAATCGAAAGACTGCCGACGATGGAGTTTGGATCGATCGTGCCGCCGAGATCGGCTATCGCCTTTCGGGCTCCAGCCCGCATGGCCCGGTCGTCCATCATCGGACCCCGGCGCAATTCACGACCCAGATAGATGTTCTGCGCCACCGTCAGATCCGGCGCCAGCAATATTTCCTGATGCACGAGGACGATGCCGCGATGTTCGGCGTCCACTGGTCCGCTGAGCCCAACGGCCTCACCATCGATGCGGATTTCCCCGCCCGTCGGCTTTTCATTCCCGGCCAGGAGCTTCATCAGCGTCGACTTGCCGGCACCGTTCTCGCCGATGATGGCGTGCACCTCGCCGGCGCGCACCGCGATCTCGATATCCTTCAGAACCTGAACCGGTCCGAAGGATTTCGACAGCCCCACCGTCCGGATCAGAACGGGGTCTGAAGTCTCGTCAGCGGAAATCATGCGCCGTCACCGACAAAAGGTGAAAACGAACGTTTTTTGCGCCTCGATTTTTCTTGATTTGGCCATAAGCGAACTCCTCCCAAAGCTCTGAGAAGAAGCTAACGTCCGTTTTGAGGTACGTAAAGCAAATTTCGCTCGTCTTTTAGAATACACTGAAATTTTACCAGTCAGACAGCACGTTTCAGCGCTTCGTTCATACAGCAGGGGGACGCTGGAAGCCTTTCATGAGACGATGCATCGCTTCTGCGCCTTCCTTCACCAAGTCGAAACGTTTTCCAAACAGCAACCAGTCGTAAACGATGCCTTTAATCAGCCAGTACAGCGCACCGAGCGCCGATTCCGCCGTCCAGTTGTCGTTGAAGACGCCTTCTGCCTGGGCACGCTGAAAAGCCGCTTCAAGCCGCTCCTTCTGGTTACGGTCCAGCTCTTCCTGCGCATGCAGCACGGGGGCGAATTCGTCGGAATAGCTGGTGCGCAGGCTGATGGTCATGATGCGCTGACGCTGTTCGTCTTCCACCAGAAGCGCCAGCCACTTGCAGACCGCCTCCTCGATCTTCGCCAGCAGTGCCGTTCCCTTGAGATCAGGATCACCAAAATCCAGCAGATCCGATTCCGGCAGCGCCACCGATTCGTAAAGGCCGATGAAAAGGTCGGTCTTGCTGGAAAAATGCCAGTATATCGCGCCACGCGTGACGCCGGCTGCGGCCGCCACCTCATCAAGAGAGCTGTTGGCCACACCCTTTTTGAAGAACACCCGCTCGGCGGCGGCAAGGATCGCCTGACGCGTCTCTTCTGCCTCGGCCTTGGTTCGGCGCATGCTGAGGTCTCCTTTCAATCACGGCACGGTGCTTTCGCACCGTGCCTCTTTGCTGTGCCGGGCTGTCAATCAGATGAATGCCTTGATCGCATACCTACCCGGCCTTCCCATCGTTTTATTCGGCCGGCGATACGGCGTCAGCAGCAATCTCGCTGCCCTTCTTCCGATCTCCGAAAATCTTCATGACAAAGACGAAGAACACGGGAACGAAGAAGATCGCAAGGATCGTCGCCGAGATCATGCCGCCGAGAACGCCGGTACCGATGGCGTTCTGGCTCGCCGCACTTGCGCCTGACGCAATCGCCATTGGCAGGACGCCGAGCGAGAAAGCGAGCGAGGTCATCAGGATCGGCCGGAAACGCAGGTGTGCCGCCTCCACCGTGGCATCATAGGTGGATTTTCCCTCCGCCCGCAAATCCTTGGCGAATTCGATGATAAGGATCGCATTCTTCGCCGACAGGCCAATGATGGCGACGAGGCCCACCAGGAAGTAGACGTCGTTCGGCATCCCACGCAGCATCACCGCCGCCACTGAACCGATGACGCCGAGCGGTACCACCAGCATAACGGAGAGCGGAATGGACCAGCTTTCGTAAAGCGCCGCCAGCAGCAGGAAAACGAACAGCACGCTGAGGGCGATCAGCGCCGGCGCCTGCGAGCCGGACTGGATTTCCTGCAGCGACTGGCCGGTCCATTCGAAACCGAAACCGCTAGGCAATTCGCGCGCGAGACGCTCCATTTCGGCAATCGCATCACCGGAGGAGTAACCAGGGGCCGACTGGCCGCTGATACGGATCGCCGGATAGCCATTATAACCGACCACCTGCGAGGGACCGCGCACCCACTCCACCGAAGCGAATGAGCTTACCGGCACCATGCCGCCATTGGCGTTGCGGATGTTGAGGTTCAAAAGATCCTCGGTCTTCATGCGCTGGCCCTGCTCGGCCTGCACCGTCACGCGCTGCATGCGGCCGGCATTGGGGAAGTCGTTGACGTAGGACGACCCCATATTGGCCGAGATGGTGGCGTTGATGTCGCTGAAGGTCACACCAAAGGTGTTGGCCTTTTCACGGTCGATGATGAGATTGACCTGCGCCGCATCCGGCATGCCTTCGATGCGAAGACCGGCAAGAATGGGGCTCTGGCGGGCGGCAGCCATGAGCTGGGCACCTGCCGCGCTGAGTGCGGTCTGACCGGCACCCGACCTGTCCTGAAGGCGGAACGTGAAGCCGCTCGAGTTGCCCAGACCCTGAATAGGCGGCGGCGACAGGGCAAAGGACATGGCATCGGGAAGGCCCCAAAGCTTGCCGTTGATCCGGGCGGAGATGGCAGCAGCCGAATCCTCAGGTCCGCGCTCGCTCCAGTCCTTCAGCGTTGCGAAGGCGAGACCCGCATTCTGGCCGGAGCCGGAGAAGGAGAAACCTGAAACAGCGATGACCCTTTCCACGGCAGGTTCTTCCATGAAGATTTTTTCGATCTGCTGGATGGACTGTAGAGTACGCTCGGTGCTGGCTTCCGCTGGCGCCTGAACATCGACAATCAGATAACCCTGGTCCTCGTTCGGCAGGAACGAGCTTGGCAATTGCATGTAGGCCCAGCCGAGACCGGCAAGCAGCGCCGCATAGATGATCATGAAACGGCCAGAGCGCTTGATGATGCTGCCGACTGAAGACGAGTATTTATGCGAGGCCTTGTCGAAGCCGCGGTTGAACCAGCCGAAGAAACCTTTCTTCTCATGATGGCCGGCCTTGATCGGCTTCAGGAACGTCGCGCAGAGCGCCGGCGTGAGTGATAGCGCAAGGAAGCCCGAAAACAGGATGGAAACCACCATGGTCAGGCTGAACTGCTGGTAAATGATGCCGACGGCGCCGGGGAAGAAAGCCATGGGCACGAAGACCGCCGTCAAAACCAGCGTGATGCCGATAATGGCGCCCGAAATCTGACCCATTGCCTTGCGGGTCGCCTCCTTTGGCGACAGATGCTCCTCCGCCATGATGCGCTCGACATTTTCGACGACGACGATCGCGTCATCGACGAGAATGCCGATGGCGAGAACCATGGCGAACATGGTGAGCACGTTGATGGAGAAACCCGAGACATACATGATGGCACATGTGCCGAGCAGCGCCACCGGAACCACCAGCGTGGGGATGATGGTGTAGCGGATGTTCTGAAGGAACACGAACATCACCACGAAGACCAGAATGATGGCCTCGATCAGCGTATGGATGACCTTTTCGATCGAAATCTTCACGAAGGGACTGGTGTCATAGGGAATTTCGTACTCGATGCCTTGCGGGAAATAGCGCGAAAGCTCCTCCATCGTGGCGCGCACGCCCTCTGAGGTTTGCAACGCATTTCCCGTCGGTGACAGCTGGACACCGATGGCGGCACTGGGCTTGCCGTTGAGACGGCTCGAGAAATTGTAGCTCTCGCCGCCCACTTCAACACGCGCGACGTCACGCAGCCGCACCGATGAGCCATCGGGATTGGCGCGCAGCACGATGGAGCCGAATTCCTCCGGCGAGGTCAGCTGACCCTGAACGTTGACGGTTGCTGAAATCTGCTGACCGACGGGGTTCGGCGATGCGCCGATGCGGCCGGCGGCAACCTGCGAGTTCTGCGCCTGAATGGCGCTGATGACATCGTTCGAGGTCAGGCTGAGACCCAACATCTTGTCGGGATCCATCCAGATACGCATGGAGCGTTGAGTGGCAAACAGCTGCGCGCTGCCGACGCCTGGCACGCGCCTCAATTCACCCAGCACGTTGCGGCTGAGATAATCGCCGAGACCAATCGCATCGGTTTTGCCGTCAACCGAGGTCAGCGCCACCATCATCAGAAACGATGTGCCAGCCTGTTCAACGCGCAGGCCCTGCTGCGTCACAGACCGCGGCAGCCGCGGTTCGACGCGTGCAATGCGGTTTTGAACTTCGACCTGAGCTTCGCCGATATTGGTACCGGGCTCGAAGGTCACGTTGATCGAAATACGGCCGGAAGATTCCGAGGTCGATTCAAAGTAAATGAGACCGGGAACGCCGTTCAGCTCTTCCTCGATGGGCCTGGTAACACTCTGATAGATGTCTTCCGGCGATGCGCCCGGATAGTTGGTGCCGATCGAAATCTGCGGCGGGGCCACATTCGGATATTGCGCAATCGGCAGCATGGGAATGGCGAGCACTCCCGCCAGCATGATGAAGATGGCGACGACCCAGGCAAAAATGGGCCGATCGATGAAAAAACGTGCCATGGAGATCGGTCCTTATTGCTTCGCGGCGGCGGCCGGGGCGGCGCCCTCGCTGCTGGCGGCGGCGGCGACGTCGGGTTCCCGCGACCACGGCTCAGGCTTCACCTTGGCACCCGGCGCGGTTTTCTGGAAACCTTCGGCGACGACGCGGTCGCCATCCTTGAGGCCTTCCGAAATCACCCAACGATCGCCAATCGAGCGACCGACGCTGACGCGCCGCTGTTCGACCGTGTCTTCGGCATTGACGACGAGCACGCTCGCCTGTCCGCCCGCATCGCGCTGCACGGCCTGCTGCGGAACCGCAAAAGCTGCCTTCTGGATCCCCTGCTGGATCTGGACGCGGACATACATGCCGGGCAAGAGATCGCCGTTGGGATTGGGAAATTCGCCGCGCAGCGTCACCTGGCCGGTGGTTTCATCCACCGCCGCCTCGGAGAACAGCAGGCGGCCGGAAACCGGATAGCGGCTGCCGTCATCAAACAGCAGGTTGACCTCGGCCTCGTTCTTACCGGTCATCAGCTGGCCGTCCTGCAGCGCCTTGCGCAGGCGAATGAGATCGGCTGCCGGCTGCGTGAAGTCGGCATAGATCGGATCCAGCTGCTGGATCGTCGCCAGGCTTTCCGAACCGGTAGCGCTGACCAGCGCGCCTTCGGTGATGCGCGCCCGGCCGATGACACCGCTGATGGGAGCCTTCACATCGGCATATTGCAGATTGAGCCTTGCTTCCGCAACGCCGGCCTCCGCAACCGCCACTTCGGCATCGGCCTGTGCCAGCTGGGCAATGGCATTGTCGAATTCCTGCTGCGAGCCAACATTGGACCGGCGCAGCTGTTGCTGCCGGTCCGCCGTCTGCCGCGCCTGCAGCTGCGCGGCCTGCGCCCGGCGCAACGTGCCTTCGGCACTGTCGACGCGCACCTGGAACGGCGCTGGATCGATCCGGTAGAGGATATCACCTTCCTTCACCAGCGAGCCCTGCTCGAACACCCGCTCCACAATGATGCCCGAAACACGCGGGCGCACTTCGGCAAGCCGCGTGGGCGCGATGCGTCCCGGCAATTCATTGGTGATGGGCAGTTCTTCCGGCTTCACGGTCACGACCTTGACCGCACCTGGCGGCGGGGCGCCGGGCGCGGACGCCTGCTCTTCGCTGCACCCGACCAGAACGATGCCCGTCAACAACACCGCTACGATCTGCCCAAATCTCTTCGCCATACTGCGCTCCGAATCCACAAAATAAGCCATACTTACATACATACTAAGACGTATGTAAAACTCCGGCAATAGAATTGTTGCAGCGCAAAAACGCTCTCACGTGCTTGTGAAGCACCGCGATGAGGGACGAGATGAATGTAATGATGATGAAGCGGGCGTTATGACGACAGACATGCCCGCGCGGGATCGGGTCCAAAAAAGGCGTGCCGCGTCCGGGACAATCATAGGATTTGAGTCAAGGCGGCAGATCACAGGCGGTCATAGCGAAACCGCTTCACCGCGCTACCTTAGAAGAGGCGCTTCAGCGACGATGCTTCCGGCGGAGTGCTGTTCTTCGTCGTATCGCTATTGTCTGCGGAGCGGCTTCGCAGTGCCGTATAATAGGCGTTCTTCTGCTCGTACATGTTGATGTCTGCCCGGCGCACGACCGATTCCATCGTCTCGCCGACCTCACTGGTCGCGACACCCAGCGACAGGCTGAGCGGCGCGCTGGAATAGAACTGGTTGTTTATCTTCAGCAGTTCATGGACCGTGTCGACCATGGCGGCGGCCACCTGCTTGTCGGCGCCGGGAAGGAGGATGGCGAATTCGTCACCACCGATGCGCGCCGCATGGTTTGGTGCGGTCACCACGCCGTTCAGCACCTCACCCATGCGTCGCAACAAAGCATCTCCGGCATCGTGTCCCAGCTTGTCGTTGGCGTCCTTCAGGCCATTGAGATCGATAACGATGGCGGAAACCGGCCTGAGCGCGCTGCGCTCCAGCCGGTTCAGCTCGTCCGAATAGAAAGCGCGGTTGTGCAGCTTGGTCAGCACATCGTGCTTACCGAGATATTCGAGATAGGCTTCCGCCTTCTTGCGCGCGGTAATGTCCGTCAGCGCCACCTGCACCAGCGACCAGTCCCGCTCATGGCCGGGGAAAACGGAAAAATGCAGGAGAACGTGCCGCTCGGAACCATCAAGCGCATAATTCACCACCTCGCGGTGATGGGCGAGATTGCCGTTCCAAAGCTCCATCAGTTGCTCACGAAACGGCTTTTCCATCTCGTCGCGGAAAATGTCACCAAGCCGCTGCAAAAGAACCTGCCGGTCCGGTGCACAGAAAAGGTCGAGCGTCGCCCGGTTGACGTCTATAACGCGGATTTCGCTCATGCATTGCCGCACGAACTCCGGATGAACATCCATGAACACCCGGAAATCGACGATGCCACGTTCCCTGACCTCCTCGATCAGCCGCCGCACCCGGCTGAAATCTTCCACCCAGAGGGAGACCGGCGAATGTTTGAACATTCCCTCGGCATAGCGGCGGTTGAGAAGTTCCTTGCGGCGGGCTTCTTCCCGCTCCGTCACGTCCTCGGTGGTCAACAGCAGCCGGCCGAGGGTGCCCTCGTAGCCGGGAATGACCGCCCCGCGCAGCTGAATATCGAGTCGCTTGCCGCCGATCGAATAGTTCACCGCATTACTGGTGAATTCGGTCTTGCCCGCCCAGAGTTCGGAAAGCTCGTTCACATGGCTTTCCAGCATGTCGTCGCGAAAAATCCGGTGCAGATTGTCAACGAGATGCGCCTGGTCGCGGGCCTCGAACAGTTCCAGCGTTTTGGCATTGACCTGTATGACGCGGATTTTCTGCGAACAGGCCGCTACCCGCGACAAATCCTCCAGAAGAAAAGCTCTGATATCTTCGACACCCTCAGCCCGCCAGATATCGAACTGGCTCTTCACGGCGCTGAAATCTTCGATCCACATCGCCACGGGGGCGAGATTGAAGACATTGGTATCGATCGTCTCACTCATACGGGCATTCTTCTCGAAAAATAGATACAGGCAGATGCCGGGATGGTGCGGAACGGCGGCAGCCGCCCGCATATCGGAATTTATTAGGGATATTCGATTTTAAGCAAGCATTTATCGCGCAAACTGCCGGATTGCGCGATAATTCTCGGGTTCCGGCAGTGGATGCCCTTTACCACAGTTTAACGTGGCGGTTCACATCCTTGTAGAGCAGATAGCGGAACCTACCCGGCCCGCCCGCATAACAGGCCTGCGGGCAATAGGCACGCAGCCACATGAAGTCACCCGCCTCAACTTCCACCCAGTCCTCGTTCAGCCGGTAGACGGCCTTGCCTTCCAGCACATAGAGGCCGTGTTCCATCACATGGGTTTCCATGAAGGGAATGGTCGCGCCCGGCTCGAAGGTAACGATGTTGAGATGCATGTCATAACGCACATCTTCCGGATCGATGAAACGGGTCGTTGCCCATTTGCCGTCCGTATCAGGCATGGCCGACATGGCGATCTCGTCTTCATGCGAAAAGATCGCCGGCGGCGACTCCAGCCCGTCAACCGCCTGAAACACCTTGCGGACCCAATGGAACTTAACCGGCGCCTTGCCGGAATTTGCGACCTGCCAGCGCGTACCGGCCGGCAGGTAGGCGAACGAGCCCTCCCGCAGGGCATGCTGTGCGCCCTCGAACGTCACGGTCATTTCGCCTTCGACAACGAAGATCGCCGCTTGCGCCCTTTCGTCCGGCTCCGGCCGCTCACTGCCGCCACCGGGCTGTACCTCAACGATATATTGCGCGAAAGTCTCGGAAAAACCGGTCATCGGCCGGGCGATGATCCAGGCCCGCGTGCCTGTCCAGTGCGGCAGCACACTTGTCCCGATATCGGACATCACGGTCTTGGGGATGACGGCATAGGCGGTCTTGAAAACAGCCTTGCTTGACAGCAGTTCCGTCTGCCCCGGCAGACCGCCCATATCCGAATAATATCTCTTCATTTCAGCCATTCCATTCTGCGACGCATCAGGCGCGGATTCTTAGGCCCGCGATGTGGTTTAATCAAATGGTTATTGGCGATGGACAGGGGACGGGTCCCCTCGGGGAGAAGAAATACGCCCAGCTTTCTATCTCAACCTTTCTTACGCATCGTCGCATAGACGATATTGTGGTTCTCGCCGAAGAACACCTCCGCTTCGATGCTTGAGGGATCAGCGCTGGCATTGATGATCCCCCACATATCCGCCTTCGAACGCAACAGCAGCGCCCAGTTCATGAAGGTTTCCATGTAGCCGTCGACGACGATGTCTTCGGAGAAATTGGCGAAGAGGAACATGCCGCCGGGTTTCAGCATCTCCATGCAGCGCCGCGTCAGCTTGATCGCAACACGGTCGTTCAGATAGTCATAAAGACCGGCTGCATAGATCAGATCGAAGCTGCCGAGCTCCTGCGTGCGCAGCACGATATCACGCACTGAACCGTCAATTGCCTCCACACCGCGACCGCCGAAATCACGGGCGACCGAGCCGACGCTCAAGGGGTCCTGATCCAGCGCCACCCAGCGCTTGATCCTGCCGTCTTTCAGCGCCACCGAAGCATCGGCCTCACGCAGGTGGCCGGAGGCAATGGTGAGGATTTCCGTATCCTCGCCATGGCGGGCGGCGGCCTCATCCACGAACCGCGTCAGCAGGTCCCGCCGCTCGCGCACGGCAACCGAGGAGCTCGCATCCTTCGTGTAATCGTAAAGGGCGGACCCCAGCGGCGAGGCGTTGTTCACCAGTTCGGCAACGCTGTCGTGACCGTAAATGAAGTCGAGCAACTGGGCGTCGCCCGAATAGCCCCTCGGTTTTTGAAACGACCATCGGGTGAAGGGATCTTCGAGAAAGTGCTCCGACACGGAGTGATTCTGCACCAGGGGAATCAGTTCAGCCCACACGCTGGAGTGGAGATTATCTCGCAGACCATGAAGTGCGCCTGCCGTTCTATGTATTATCTCATGTGCTGAAACACGACTGTCGAATTGCTGTTGTGCCAATTCGAGAATGAGCGCCACCTCTGCTTTCGCAACAGCGAACTGCTCATCGAATGTTTCCGTTCTGCGCGCGAAAATCTCTTTTGCGACAGTATCCGGGGTAATCAAACTTGCCCCGTCAAGATTTTTCTTCTTTACCCGAACCACATCAGCCTCCAGTATTAACACATTGTTAACTATACGTTTCTGGGAGACGGATGGCCACTCGCTTTCAATTTTTCAGCGGTGTAGGGATACATTAGTAAATTAGCGTATTTTTTTGGTCACACTCGTGGGCAGAGGAGAGAGCGGATACGCGATTCAGTGAAACTTAATGTCGGGAACGTATGATGCGTTCTTCCTCCCGGTGTCTGCCGCTCACATTGGGATAGATTGACAGGAACCCGCGCCGGTGCATTTGCACACGGAAAAGTGGAATAAGCAGTTACTTAATTAAGTATACGCAACACTATGGGAAAGTGCATGAAGCACACATTGGGAGAGGTAAGTGGACAACAAGACTATCGGCGGCCGGATTCCCGGTTTTCTGATGAACTTCTTGCCCTTTACCAGCAGGAAGGTGAGCGCAGTCGCCGCGGTTCCATCCGGCGAGGCCTATGGACGGCCGTTTTCATCTATCTGCTATTTGCCATATCCGACATCATCCTGATACCCGACGTCGCGTCTTATACCATTGTTGCGCGCTTCGTCGTCGCCCTGTCATCCTTGCTGACGCTAGAGATCCAGCTGCACAAGGGCGCCAGCACGGCGGCCCTTGATCTGACCTGCGCCACTGCACTTGTCATGGGCTATATCGGCTGGCTGCTGCCGTCGCTTCTGACCGACAATCTCGAAAACATGTCCTATTACATGGTTTTCGGGGCGATCTTCATGATGGGCGCCAATCTGTTCTTCAGCTTCCGCTTCCATCTGTCGCTGGTGTCCTCCGGCATCATTCTGGTGACCTATTTTCTGGCGGCGACGCAGTTTCCAGAGGATATTTTCTACAAGTTCGCGTTCGGCACCTTCTACATTTCGTGCTTCGTCTTCACTTCCTATGTGAACTGGAACCTCAACCGGGAGCGTTACCACGTCTTCGTCAACGGGCTGGAGGCAAAGGCGCAGCAGAAGGCGGCGGATGAGCGTGGTCAGGCGTTACTGCGGCTTTCCAATACCGATTCCCTGACCGGTCTGCAGAACCGCCGCGCCATCGACCACCATCTGCGTCTGTTGTGGGACAATTGGGTCAGGAAGGAAGAAGGTTTCGCCGTTCTCCTGATCGATGTCGACTTCTTCAAGAAATACAACGACCGCTACGGCCACCAGGAAGGCGACAGATGCCTGATAACGGTGGGCAATGCCTTGCAGGATGCAATCATCGACCACGGCGCCTCGATCGGCCGTTATGGCGGCGAAGAGTTCATCGTGCTGGTGCCGTTCACATCCAAGCAGCAGGTTGGCGAACTGGCAGAGACGATCCGCCATACCGTGGAAGAGCTTTCGCTTGCGCATGACCAGCGTCGCGATGGCACCTTCATCGTTACCGTCAGCATTGGCGCCTCCTTCACCCGTCCAAATCCGGACGGCAAGCTGGAGAAAATCATCAACGAAGCCGACCGTGCGCTTTATATCGCGAAGGCCAACGGCCGCAACTGCATGAAACTGTTCGACCCCGAAGACCCGCATTCCAGTGATGAGACCGAAAACATTGCCGCCCTGCTGAAGATCGCCATCGCGGAAAATCTCGTTTCCCTCGTCTATCAGCCGATCCTCAACATCTCCACCAATGAGACCGCGGGGGTAGAGGCGCTGATGCGGCTTCGCCTGCTGGACGGTAATCCGGTCTCGCCCGGTATTTTCATTCCGATAGCCGAACGCACCGGCGCCATCATGGAACTCGGCCTCTGGACCATCAAGACCGTCTGCAAGCAGCTCCTTGCCGATGACAGGGTGGATGTCGTCAGCGTCAACGTCTCACCGATGCAATTGAAAAATCCCGGTTTTGCCACCTCGGTTGCGGCCATCCTCGTGGAGGCCGGCATTGCCGGCAACAGGCTCGCCTTCGAGATCACCGAAGGCGTCGACATGGAAATGCATTCGGACGTCCTGCGCTGCCTGAGCGACCTGAAGACTCTCGGCATCAATATTTGGCTCGATGATTTCGGAACCGGTTTCGCCGGCCTTTCCTGGCTGCGCATGACGAATTTCGACACCGTTAAGATCGACCGCTCATTCCTGCAGGACAGCAATACACCGCGCGGCCGGGCGATGCTGCAGGACATGATCCGCCTCATCCGCAATCGCGGCCACAAGATTCTGATCGAAGGCGTGGAGACGGAAGAGCAGCTACGGCTCGTGCGCCAGATGGAGATCGACTACGCGCAGGGCTATTATCTTGGCCGTCCGGTCATCGCCGAAAGACTGGGATCGACGGCAACGCCCTATCCCCGCCCTAACATGCTGCTGCGCCCCGCCTGATTTTAGGATGGCAGCCGCAGGCGGCTGTCACTCATAGGCCGCTTTAATGATAGGCGGGCGGCTCAACCGAGAATCTTGCTGCGAGCTCCGAAAAGGCCGCCCGTGTGACGGGATCGACAGGTGCGCCTTCCCTCTCCCGTTTTGCCGCGACGGCCCACTCCCGGTCACCCGGCGCCATGACCTTGCAGTCTTCGCGGGCGGGTGATCCTCGGAGCACTTCGAGATACCTCTTCATGCCCTCGTCAAACACGTCGCGCTCCAGAAAGGCCTCCGGCTTCAGGGCCAGA
This sequence comes from Pseudomonadota bacterium, assembly GCA_023444445.1. Taxonomy (GTDB): domain Bacteria; phylum Pseudomonadota; class Alphaproteobacteria; order Rhizobiales; family Rhizobiaceae; genus Agrobacterium. Next base: position 18,020 of record JAEXMK010000233.1, read on the forward strand.
ACGAAGGCCCCGAGCCCGCGCGGTGTGGCAAAATCCGGCCCGCCCATGGGGGCGAGATCGAAACTGAGCTTCATGCCGGAGAGAACTGCGCTGAAAATCTCGACCACGCCTGCCAACGCCGCGCCCTTGAAACCAAACTCACCGCCAACCGGGGCGAGCATCTCGACGGCATTGGGATCACGCGTGTCGACGCCGTCGCCATCGGAGGCGACACCTTGCGGCAGTTGCTGGCCGAGGCTCCGGTAAAGCAGAACGCGATTATAGGGTACGGCGCTGGTGGCCATATCCAGCAGCCAGGGCAAGTCATCCGCTGCCGGCACACCGACGGCAATGGGGTTGGTGCCGTGGAAGCGCATTGCCCCATCGTGCAGGCGCACGAAACTGTCTGAATTGCAGAAGGCAAGTCCGATATAGCCCTGTCGCGCCGCTTCCAGTGCATAGGCGCCGGCCGGACCGAAATGCGAGGAGTTGCGGATCGCCACCGCGCCAATGCCGAATTTTTCCGCCAGCGCCATGGCATTTTCCATGGCCGCATAGGTGGCGCGGGCGCCATGGGCATGGTCGGCGTCGATCGTTTCCACGGCGCCGAAGCCGGAAACGCGGCTGATCTGCGGCCGCCGATTGAGGCGTCCACCTTCAAGACCGGTGACATAGTGGGCGAGCAGGCGCACCCCATGACTGTCCACCCCGAGCCTTGTGCCATGCATCATGGCGCGGGTCGCCGCATCGGCCGTTTCCTCATCCGTGCCGACGGCCAGAAAAACGGCGCGGCAGAACCGTTCCAACTCGTCCAGCCTCGCCAGAACAGTGGCCTTTTCGTTACCGTATACCATGAGGGAATCCTACCCAATTCCAGAATCTTTGCCGCACAGGCTATTCATGGGGCGGGTTTTTGCAATGGCATATCGCGGCCGAAACGCTGATAAGCGCAGAGGATACGACGTGCCTCAGATCCACAATTCCGGGTTTGCCCCGGAAACCAGCGCGATCAGGTCCATGGTTCAGGAACCCGTGTCTGCCGTAGGCGACCTGGATGGAGCCGGATCGAGCCCGGCATAGCGGGCTCGAGAGAGCGGCACTGGAAATCTCCGCCGCAGAATCAGCGCTAAATCAGTCGTCCGAACCCATCGTTTCGTAAGCACCGCGCTCACCGGCGATGATGGCGCGCTTGCCGACATGGTTTGCTGGACCGACAATACCTTCCTGCTCCATGCGCTCCACCAGCGAGGCGGCCCGGTTATAGCCCACAGACAGGCGGCGCTGGATATAGGAGGTCGAGCACTTCTTGTCGCGCATCACCACCTTGACGGCCTTTTCATAGAGGTCGTCACTATCGTCGTCGCCCATCGACGTCTTGTCGAAAACAGCCGTATCCTCTTCCGCCTCTTCATCGGCCTCTTCGGCGTCTTCGGTGACGGTGCCGAGATATTCCGGACGGCCTTGCGTCTTGAGATGCGCCACGACCTTTTCCACTTCCTCATCCGAAACGAACGGACCGTGGACACGGGCGATGCGGCCGCCGCCCATCATGTGCAGCATGTCGCCCTGGCCGAGCAGATGCTCCGCGCCCTGTTCGCCAAGGATGGTGCGGCTGTCTATTTTCGACGTTACCTGGAAGGAGATGCGGGTCGGGAAGTTCGCCTTGATCGTGCCGGTGATGACATCGACCGACGGGCGCTGCGTGGCCATGATGAGGTGGATGCCGGCGGCACGCGCCATCTGCGCCAGACGCTGGATCGCGCCTTCGATCTCCTTGCCCGCAACCATCATCAGGTCAGCCATCTCGTCAACGATGACGACGATGTAAGGCATGGCCGTGAGGTCCATTTCCTCCTGCTCGTAAACAGCCTCGCCGGTGGCGCGGTCGAAGCCGGGCTGCACGTTGCAGAACACCGTTTCGCCCTTGGCGCGGGCCGCCGCTGCCCTTGCGTTGTAACCGTCGATATTGCGCACACCGAGACGCGACATCTTGCGATAGCGGTCTTCCATTTCGCGCACGGCCCATTTCAGCGCCATGACCGCCTTTTTCGGATCGGTGACGACAGGCGTCAACAGATGCGGAATGCCGTCATAAACCGACAGTTCAAGCATCTTCGGGTCGACCATGATCAGGCGGCATTCTTCCGGCTTCAGACGGTAAAGCAGCGAGAGGATCATAGTGTTGATGGCAACCGACTTGCCGGAACCGGTGGTGCCGGCGACCAGAAGATGCGGCATCTTCGCCAGTTCGGCGATGACAGGCTCGCCACCGATGGTCTTGCCAAGGCAGAGTGCTAGCTTCTGCCGGGTTTCGGCATAATCGGCAGCTTCGATCAATTCACGCAGATAGACCGTTTCGCGGACAGGGTTCGGCAGTTCGATGCCGATGACATTGCGGCCGGGCACCACGGCGACACGGGCCGACAGCGCCGACATGGAGCGGGCGATATCATCGGACAGGCCGATGACGCGCGAGGATTTGACGCCGGGGGCAGGCTCGAACTCGTATAACGTCACGACCGGGCCGGGACGAACATCAATGATCTCGCCCTTGATGCCGAAATCTTCCAGCACGCTTTCCAGAAGCCCGGCGCTCTGTTCCAGCGCTTCGGGCGTCATGGTCGTGGTCTGCTGGACGCGGGCTTCCTGCAGGAGATCGATGGAGGGATATTGATATTCTCCATCGGCAAAGACCGGCGCTTCGCGGAACATCGGCTGCGAAGCCTGAATGGGTGCGCGTGGCGTGAAGCGCGGCTCTGCCGCTACTCTGGCTGCCGGCTGGCTTTCAATCGGCTGGGCCTGCTCGACCGGCCGCTGCGGCTCGACGAAGACGGGTGCCTCCGCCATCGGCTGCGGCGTGATTTCCTTTTCTGCGACCGGCTTGGCGACTGGAACGACAGCCTGTCGTACGCCGATTTCCCGGTAAAGCCGGATCGCGGAACCGCCTGGCACGGTGACGACCGGCGGCTCGGCTGAAAGCACGACGGCGGCGGCCGGCGACGCGGCAACGGCAACGGCAACGGCAGGGACGGACGCCGTCAGCGCCGGGTTCGTCAAAGCCGGATTTGCCAGCGCCGGACTTGCGAAAGCCTGATCGGCAAAATTGGCGCGCAGATAGGCGGGAGCGGCCTCGACCGCAGCCCCCGGCAGATCAAGCGTCATGACTTCCCAAAACAGTTCATCCGGCAGGTGCGCGGCAAAGGCGGGAACGGACGCAGCCGGGATGGCGGCCTGCGCCACAGCATTTGGCTGGACGGCAGGCAGCGGCTGAACGGCGGCACATACGCTTTGTACCGGCGCTTCCACCATGGGCGCGGTTGTCACGGCCTCCGCTGGTGCCTGTGCGGCCGCCGCGGCTTCTTCCGCCTGCTTGCGGGCAAGTTCGAGACGCAATTTATAGGTCAGCGCCCTGGCACCACGCGCATCGGGCGGCTGCGGCAAAAACGGCATGCGCGGCGGCGGCACGCGCTGCTCCGCCGGTTTTACGACCTTATGGGACAGGGCAGCATTATTCTCATGTGCGACGGCCCGCTGCGCCATCGCTTCCGGCTCCACCGTGTCAGGCGCGGCGACAGCAACGATTTCCTCTTCGAGACTATGGAGCTCTTCCGGAATATTCGGTGTCTCGACCGGCATGCGTCGGCTAAAGGCGCTTTCCGGCGTGCGGGTAAAGCGCACATTGGGGCCAAGCACGAAAGCATTCTGCCAGCCGGGCATTTCGGCTCGGCCTTCAATGGCGTCGGCTGCGCTGATATCGGCATTGGGCCGGGGAGCGGCACTTGCCTTCACCGCCGTCTGCTGCCCGGCAACCGCCTTGCCGCCGGCATGACGGGCGTTTTCGCTCCCCTCCCCTGCGTTATTGGACGAATTCTGGAATCTGGATCGGGAGAAGCTCATGGCAGCGTGCACACTCATC
>JAEXMK010000021.1 GCA_023444445.1 Pseudomonadota bacterium
GCTATAAAAATCCATCCGATTCTTAACAGAGAATGTGATCCGTTTTGACTGACCAGAGCCCCCCCGGCGGCGGAAAACTTCCGCCAGGCATTGAACCGATTTCCATCATGGAGGAAATGCAGCGGTCGTATCTCGATTACGCCATGAGCGTCATCGTGTCCCGCGCGCTTCCCGATGTGCGAGACGGCCTGAAGCCGGTTCATCGCCGTATTCTGTACGGCATGTCCGAACTCGGCATCGACTGGAACAAGAAATACGTCAAATGTGCCCGCGTCACCGGTGACGTGATGGGTAAATTCCATCCGCACGGCAATTCGGCGATCTATGACGCGCTGGCGCGTATGGCGCAGGATTGGTCGCTGCGTCTGCCGCTCATCGACGGTCAGGGCAATTTCGGCTCCATCGACGGCGATCCGCCGGCGGCCGAGCGTTACACCGAATGCCGTCTTGAAAAGGCTGCGCATTCTCTCCTTGACGATCTCGACAAGGAAACGGTCGATTTCCGCGACAACTACGACGGCACGCTGCAGGAGCCGGTCGTCGTTCCGGCGAAGTTCCCGAACCTTCTGGTCAACGGGGCAGGCGGCATCGCGGTGGGCATGGCCACCAATATTCCGCCGCACAATCTCTCCGAAGTCATCGACGGCTGTATCGCACTGATTGAAAATCCGGCGATCGAGCTGCCTGAGATGATGCAGATCATTCCGGGACCGGATTTCCCGACCGGCGCATTGATCATGGGCCGTTCGGGCATTCGCTCGGCTTATGAGACCGGCCGTGGATCGGTCATCATGCGCGGCGTTGCAAACATCGAGCCGATGCGCGGCGACCGCGAGCAGATCATCATCACCGAAGTTCCCTACCAGGTGAACAAGGCTTCGATGATCGAAAAGATGGCCGAGCTGGTCAAGGAAAAGCGCATCGAGGGCATTTCCGACCTGCGCGACGAGTCCGACCGCCAGGGTTATCGCGTCGTCATTGAACTGAAGCGCGATGCCAATGCCGAAGTCATCCTGAACCAGCTTTATCGCTACACGCCGCTGCAGACCTCGTTTGGCTGCAATATGGTGGCGCTGAACGGTGGCAAGCCGGAACAGATGACGCTGCTGGACATGCTGCGCGCCTTTGTTTCGTTCCGTGAGGATGTCGTCAGCCGCCGCACCAAGTATCTGCTGCGCAAGGCGCGCGACCGCGCGCATGTGTTGGTCGGTCTGGCGATTTCGGTCGCGAATATCGACGAGGTCATCCGCGTCATCCGTCACGCTCCCGACCCGGCTTCGGCGCGCGAGGAGCTGATGACACGGCGCTGGCCGGCGCAGGATGTGGAAAGCCTGATCCGTCTCATCGACGATCCGCGCCATCGCATCAACGAAGACGGCACCTACAATCTTTCCGAAGAGCAGGCGCGCGCCATTCTGGAATTGCGCCTCGCCCGCCTCACGGCGCTTGGCCGCGATGAAATCGGCGACGAGCTGAACAAGATCGGCGCGGAGATCAGCGAGTATCTTGAAATCCTGTCCTCGCGCCTGCGCATCCAGCAGATCGTCAAGGACGAGCTTGTGTCGATCCGCGACGAGTTCGGGACGCCGCGCCGGTCGCAGATCGTCGAGGGTGGCCCCGACATGGACGATGAAGACCTCATCGCCCGGGAAGACATGGTCGTCACCGTTTCGCATCTCGGCTACATCAAGCGCGTGCCGCTGACGACCTATCGGGCGCAGCGCCGCGGTGGCAAGGGCCGGTCCGGCATGGCGACGCGCGACGAGGATTTCGTCAACCGTCTCTTCGTGGCCAATACCCATACGCCGGTGCTGTTCTTCTCCTCGCGTGGCATCGTCTACAAGGAAAAGGTCTGGCGTCTGCCGATCGGCACGCCGCAGTCCAAGGGCAAGGCCCTCATCAACATGCTGCCGCTGGAACCCGGCGAACGCATCACCACCATCATGCCGTTGCCCGAGGATGAGACCGCCTGGGAAACGCTCGATGTGATGTTCTCGACCACGCGCGGTACGGTTCGGCGCAACAAGCTCGGCGATTTCGTTCAGGTCAACCGCAACGGCAAGATCGCCATGAAGCTGGACGAGGAGGGCGATGAAATCCTCTCCGTCGAAACCTGTACCGATCGTGACGACGTGTTGCTGACAACGGCGCTTGGCCAGTGCATCCGCTTCCCCGTGGACGATGTGCGCGTTTTTGCCGGCCGCAACTCCGTCGGCGTGCGCGGCATCAACATGGCTGAAGGCGACCGCATCATTTCCATGACGATTGTGGGTCATGTGGATGCCGAACCGTGGGAGCGTGCGGCCTATCTCAAGCGCTCGGCAGCTGAGCGCCGTGCAGCAGGCGTTGACGAGGAAGACATTGCACTCGTCGGCGAGGAAGTCACGGAAGAGGGCGAACTTGGTGAAGAGCGTTATCAGGAACTGAAGGCACGCGAAGAATTCGTGCTGACGGTTTCTGTGAAGGGCTACGGCAAGCGTTCGTCTTCTTACGATTTCCGCACCTCGGGCCGTGGCGGCAAGGGCATCCGCGCCACCGATACGTCGAAGACCAACGAAATCGGCGAACTCGTCGCTGCCTTCCCGGTGGAAGAGGGCGACCAGATCATGCTGGTTTCCGATGGCGGTCAGCTCATCCGTGTGCCGGTCAACGGCATCCGCATCGCCAGCCGTGCCACCAAGGGCGTGACGATCTTCTCTACCGCCAAGGATGAGAAGGTGGTTTCCGTGGAGCGCATTAACGAGCCGGAAGGCGACGACGACGCAGAGAACGGTCATGGCGAAGATGCTGCCGATGATCTGCCGGACACACCGGAAGCACCGGAGAGTGAGGCGTAAGCCGCCTCGTTATCTTCGGTTACCAATCAGGAAAAACCCCGCGGCGCTCAGGCTCCGCGGGGTTTTTCTTTGTGTTGTATCAACTAGGTTGGATGCTCAGCGAATCCGGATATGGACAGGCGCACGACCCGAACGGCTCGCGACGTGAAGATGGATGTTTGCTTCCGGCTGATTGGAGCGCCAAGCGCGGGCGCCGTGCGACAGAAGCAGGCTGACGAGATCACGCGTCTTTGCCTTGGAACGGTTAAGACCGAGATCGGCGATACGCATTGCCGCCTCGTGAATGGGATGCAGAACCGAAAGACTGCCATGCCCGTTGCCAGACGCAATGTCCGAATAATTCTCGTTGACTGCCATCTTGGAAAGCCTCGCTACTCATTACACAATTCGAGGAGGCAGGCGATGTTTCGACAATGAAGCACCGCCTGCGGAAACATCTGTTACTGGAGTGACGCCCAGCAGCTGACGCCTTTCTTTTTCAAAGTGTTGCATGCATTTACCGCAGCGTTCTGGCCGTCAAAGCCGCCGAAACGGGCGCGGTAGATCTGGGAGCCGTCCTTGCTGAAGGCGACCGTGAAGGGCTTTGCGGAGCGCAGTGCCGCGCCGCCTTTTTCCTGTGCGTTCTGCAGCAGGCCACGGGCGGAGTTTTCATCCGGCGATGCGCCGATCTGAATGACCCAGCCACCCTGCGGTGCGTCCGCCTTGGCGGAAGCGGAAGGTGCGGTGGATGCCGTGACGATATTGTCCACCTTGGTCGAGTTGGTGATCATGCTGCGATCTGGAGCGACCGGCGCGCGAACCACCGGATCCTTGCCCTTCTGCCAGGTGGCAGCTTCCATGGCCTTGACGGCGGCATTGGAAGAGGAACCCGCAAAAGCGGTGACCGGCGCTTCTTCGTAACGCGTCTGCGGAACGGGACCTGCATGCGGAAGACCGGCATCGGTGGCCGCGACGGCCACGGAAGGAACGGCTGCCGCAACGGTAACGGGTTCTTCGACCGGGGCAGAGCGCGTCTGTGCGATCAGGTTGCTGTTGCCGCCGCGCGATGCCTGCGGAAGATAGGTGGCGACAAGCTTGCGCATGGTGGCGTCACGGGCAGCACTGGAACGGCCGCCGAGAACGACGGCGACGATGGAACGACCATCGAGCTGCGCCGATGTCGCGAGGTTGCTGCCGGCCGCGCGGGTATAACCGGTCTTGATACCATCCACGCCCTTCACGGTTCCGACGAGGCGATTGTGGTTGCCGATAACCTGCTTGCCGAAATTAAAGGTGCGGGTGGAGAAATAGCCGTAATATTGCGGGAAATGCTGGCGAAGGGCGATGCCAAGGCGGGCCTGGTCGCGTGCCGTCGTCATCTGCGCCGTATTGGGCAGGCCGTTGGCGTTGCGATAGGTCGTGCGGGTCATTCCAAGTGCGCGGGCTTTCGCCGTCATCATTCTGGCGAAACGATCTTCCGAACCGCCGAGATTTTCGCCAAGTGCGGTCGCCATATCGTTTGCGGAACGGGTAACCAGTGCGAGAATGGCCTGCTCAACCGTGACGCTGCCGCCGGCGCGCACGCCAAGCTTGGATGGCGGCTCCTTGGCTGCATTTGCTGACACCATTACTTTGGAATCAAGCGAGATACGTCCGGCACTGAGCGCTTCGAATGTCAGATAAAGCGTCATCATTTTCGTGAGCGATGCCGGATAACGCAGACCGTCGGGATCCTCACCATAAAGGACCTTGCCGGTCTTTGCGTCGATGACAATACCCGCATATTTCGGGTCGGCCTTTGCGGTCTGAACGGATGTTGCGGTTATGAACGCCGCAGCAAGGGTCAACGCAACAAACCTCACGAAAGACGTTGCACCCGCTCTGCGCGAATGTGCTCCAGATAGACTTTTCAACACTGCTGAACTCTTCAATCGCATATTTATGTTCCGCTCGGACACGCCCCGCCCGATGCTCCGAGACGAAACTTTATCGGGATGGCGTTACCAAGTGGTTTATGAAAGGTATCCGCCTTCCATAAAATGCGACTTTTCGCACCTGTTCTGTCCCGCTCGTGTCACGGGTTTCCGTCTTTTCCGAGGCGTTGCGCGACATAGTTTTTCACATCCGCATCAAGCTTTTGCCATTGAGGCAGCAGATTGGCGGAAAAGCGGTAGAACAGGCTGAGGTCCTGACCGATATGGATATCCCTCTGGCAGTCGCTGCCCGTTGCTTCCTGCGGTGTCTGCGGCAGGAGGCAGCGCGCCACAAAGGTGTCGCTGTTTTCACGTTCGCCGGTCACGATGACCTCCCTGCCATAGCCGGAATCAGCGCGCAGGCGATGCAGCAGCAGGCCGTGTTTCAGCGGCACCGGCTCCCCTTCGGTCAGCCTTGAATAGATCGGCCTGAAACGTCCCGACATATCCTCGGACATGGTGCTTTGCGAGAGCTGGACGAAAATCAGCCCCGCTGACTGAGCAGGATCATCGAAGATTGCGCGATTCGCATCCTCGTATCCTTTAAGGTCAGGCCAGGTCAGATAAAGATCGATCCGTTCGCTTTCGCCGCCCTGCCGCTCTGAAGGCGTTCGTAGCGTGTTTCTGGCGAGTTTCAGCCGATCGTTGCCGATGGTGATCTCCACCTCGCTTGTGTCGGTCGTATGTCCCGCCTTTAGGATCCGCTCGCCATACCATTTGATGCCGACATTAAGGCCGGCAAGAAGGATAAGAAGAATTCCGGTAATGACGGCTGCGCGGCGCAGGAGGGACGATGAAAGCAGGCGGCTTTGGTCGTGCATGGGCTTCGATATTCGTTCCGGCCGCCGGATGAATTTCCTGGCGGAAAACAGCGATAGCAAGTTTTAACCTGAGGTACACGGCATTGAAATGACGTTTTGCCGCTGCTACCTGATACCAAGCAAGCAAAGGACGGCAGATGGCATCGCGCGACAGATATTCCCGAAAACTCGAATGTTCGAAATGTGGTCATCAGGGTTTTGCCGAAGCGTCTGAATCGGATGACAAGAGCCGCCGGGATGTCGATTTTCGCGTCGATGAGATGCCGAGGGGCTTTCGTACGGAACGCGCTTCTGGCGACCCCACGGATTTCATGATCCGCTGCGCCCAATGTGGCAATATATTCCGCTTCCAGCAAAAAACCGCCTATGCGCCCGGAGGCGAACCGCGCGTGAAGGCCTGAACGGGAGGGACCGGCATGACTTTACCGCAACAGCAGAACGGGCCCCCGCAGAGGCGCAAGCCGATCTGGCCCTGGATCGTGCTTCTGGTGCTGACGCTTTCGGCCATCTATTCCTATAATCGCGCCAGCGAAATCATTGCGGAATTCTCCGACAACTTGCCGCCAGCGCTGCTCAATCTGTTCGAGGACATTCTACGGGGCGACGGCCGGCACGGCAATGGCGGACCAGGCATCGGCGTCTGAAGCAACCGTAGCAATGAGTTGTGTTCTCATCAGGCTTCTAAAAGCGGACCTATTTTCGGCTGCCTAAAAGAAAAAAGCCCCGCAAACAGCGGGGCAGGTTGATCGCTCGGGGAAAGTTGGGCAATGCCCGGGAGCGATGGCTCGATATAAGTGACAATAATGTTGACGCGATAGGCCACTTCCGTCCCAAACAGTACGCTTGTGCATATATTTCGCTCAATCTACGGATTTTTGAACGACAAGTTTTTTAAATCTGTAAGACAACTTGACAGACTTTCACTTTATTCTTTGCATTGCCTCGAATTGCACATATTCGCCTTTAACATAACGTGACATGAGCAGACGCATGGACAAATCGGGAATCCTCTTCGTGGCGCTTTTACTGGTGCTTGTCGCAATCGTTCTCAGCCTGACGTTGTTTGATTCGGGGCAGCAAGTTCCGAATGTTCCGTCCGGAGAGGGCTCACTGCTGCCTCCTGCAACCGCCCCCGGACAATGATCTGTCTGCGGATCAACACAGGGGAAGTGCGGGGCGGGCGTTGCTTGAAATGGCGGGATTGACGGCCCTTTTCAAACCGCTATAAAGCCTCACCACCGAAGGATGGGTGTCCGAGTGGTTTAAGGAACCGGTCTTGAAAACCGGCGTGCGTGAGAGCGTACCGTGGGTTCGAATCCCACC
>JAEXMK010000156.1 GCA_023444445.1 Pseudomonadota bacterium
TCGCCATCCCTGATGTCGAGCTGAACGCCCTTGATGACTTCGAAATGTCCATAGTTCTTGCGGACGTTGTTGAGATAAAGCTGACCCAAAACTTGCCTCTCCCGTCACCAGCCGACATCAGGCTGCGCTCAGAGACGTTCCGAAACAGGGACAAAACCGCGCTGGATCGGAACCGTTGAAAAACATGGGAAGGAGCGTCCAAAATGGGCGCTGGAATTCCCGCGGCGAAACTGAACGGATGCGGGCGGTCTTTCGCCCGCATCCCCTATCCATGAGGTCTTATTTGTACTGCTCGAGAGCACCGGATGCCTTCTTTGCGGCATCTTCCGGTGTTGCCTTGCCGGTCACGACAGACTGCACCATCTCGATCATCACATCCTGGAAACCCTTGTAGTCCGTGAAGAGCGGCTCGGGACCACCATAGGCGATACCGTCGATCAGCGGCTTCCAGAAGGGATCCTTTGCAACGAATTCATCGACCTTGGCGGACGGGCGCAGCGGGGTCAGGCCAGCGCCGCCCTGCAGCTCGTATTCACCCTGCGGACCGGGGGACGTGATGAACTTGGCGAATTCGGTCGCCTTTTCTTCCACGCCGGTTCCCTTGAAGATCGCAAGGCTGTCGGTGATGAGCAGCGTGCCGGGACCCTTGGCTTCAGGGCCGAGCGGCAGGGTTGCGATGCCCCAGTTGATCTTGGTTGCCTGCAAACGGGTTGCAGCACCCGAACCGGCCTGGATCATGCCGACCTTGCCATCGAGGAAGATGGCGCGGATTTCGTTCTGCTCATAGGCCGTCGGGCCTTCGACGGAATAGGGCGTGATGTCCTTGTAGGCCTTGAGAGCTTCGAGCACCTGGGGGCTGTCGACGGTAATCTTGTCGCCGTCGATCACCTTGCCATTATTGGTGTAAACCCAATGCATGAACTGGTGCATGGTGTTGTCGAAGGTCTTGGCCGGCAGGCCGTAACCGGCAATACCGGTCTTTTCCTTGATCTGCTTGGCAAAGGCGATCTCTTCAGCCCAGGTCTTCGGCGGCACTTCCGGATCGAGGCCAGCCTTCTTGAACAGATCCTTGTTCCAGTAGAGCGCCTTGGTCGAGAAAGCGACCGGCACGCCCCACTGCGTGTCTTCGAAGGTGACCGTGTCGACGATGTTGGGATAGTAGGTCTTCTTTTCGTCTTCCGTCATCGGCACTGGAACGATCAGATCGTTCTGGGCGAACTGCTTCAGCGTGCGCGAGCCGACATAGGCCATGGCGACCGGCGTGCCGGCGGCAGCGAGCGTGGTGGCCTTGTCCTGGCACTGTTCCCAGCCGACGACCTCAGGCACGACCTTCCAGCCGGCATTCTTGCCTTCCCATTCCTTGATGTATTTCTCGTGGATCGGGTCCATCTTGTCGCCGCAGTAGATCCAGCTGATCTCCTTGTCGGCGGCATGTGCCGTCACCGTGCCAAGGGCGGTGGAACCGGCAAATGCGAAGGCGCAGAGCGCCAAACCGTAATGTTTCAGTGCCATTGTAGTCTCCCGTTTTGGTGGTCGTTCCGGTTATTGCTTTATTTCACCGCGCCGGCGGTCAGCCCGCCGACGAGATATCGTTGCATCAGGAAAATCGCGATCATTGCTGGCGCGATGCCGACGAAGCTCGCCGCCATCAACTCGTTCCACACCACTTCCTGCCGGCCGAAATAGGCAAACAGGCCCACCGGCAACGGCATATATTCGGTCTTGGAATTGAAGGTCAGGGCATAGATGAACTGCTGTGCATAGGCCTCGATGAAGGACGAGATGGCGACGACAGCGATGCCGGGCGTTGCAATGGGCAGGACCACACGGCGCAGCGTGTAGAGCCGACTCGCGCCATCCACATAGGCAGCCTCTTCCAACTCGCGCGGTATGCGGCGCATATAGGTTACCAGCAGCAGGATGCCCGTCGGGATGATGAAGGCGACGCCGGGAATGATCATCGCGAAATAGGTGTTCAACACGCCGATGGAGCGCATCAGCCGGAACAGCGGTATGAGCAGAACCGCGCCGGAGAACATCTTCACCGCCAGGAATATGCCCAGTAACAGACCGGCTCCCTTGAACTCGAAACGTGCAAAGGCATAGGAGGCGGGGATCACCAGCACGAGTACGATCAGCGTGATGCTGCCGGCGATAAAGAAGGAATTGAAGATATAAGTCGCAAAGCCAGGAACGCTGACCCACATCGTCCGGTAGGCCTCAAACGAACCATTCTCGGGCCAGAATTTGTAAGGCGACGAGAAAAGCAGGCTGAGCGGTTTCAGGGAAACCAGAAAACCTTCCACGAAGGGGGCCAGAACGAAGGTCAGGAACACGGCAACACCGCAATAAATCCCGACCATTTCATACCAGGTGTAGCGGTTGATCCTCGCATGTTTGTCGGTCATCGGGTGGCCTCCTGCGAGAAGCGGCTGGTGATGCGGAAATAGAAGAAGGTGAAGATCGACAGGAAGATACAGATCAGCACGGCGCGCGCGGCACCTTCGCCATATTTGTAGGCCCCGATCGCCGTCTTGTAGGTGTCGATGATCATCGTCGTGGTTTCGCCATTCGGACCACCGCGCGTCAGAATCCAGATGATATCGAAGGAATTGAACGTCGAAATCAGGGACAGGACGGACATGGTAATCATGGCCGGCAGCATCAGCGGCAGCGTAATGCGGCGGAAGCGATAGGCGCGGCTGGCGCCATCTGTCCAGGCCGCCTCGTAGAGGTCCTGCGGAATGGATTGGATGGCGGCCAGCAGATAGAGCGTCACCATGGGCACGCCGATCCACACATCGGTGACGATCGTCGCCCAGAAGGCCGTTCTGCCATAGGCAAGGAAGGCGATGGGGCCATCCACCAGGCCGAGATTCTGCAACACCCCGGAAATCATGCCGAACTGGCCATTATACATCCAGCCCCACATGAAGATGCCGATAGCCATCGGCACGATCCATGGTGGCATGGTCAGGATGCGGAAAATCGCACGGCCGGGGACGGCCGAATTCAACAGCACTGCACCAAATGTGCCGATGATCATCTTTATCGAGACGGAAAAGAACGTCCAGATAAAGGTCCGCGTGATGACATCGGCAAAAGTCGCGTTGAAGATCTTTTCGTAATTGATGAAGCCGACCCAGTTCGTCACTTTCTTGAGCGACGCATCGGTGAACGACAGGATGAATGTGTCCACCAGCGGGTAAGCAACGATAAGCGTGATGTATAAAAGCGCCGGGACGAGAAGAAGCCAGGCGAAGATGACTGCGCTGCGTTTGGCATCCATCGCGCAGTCCCCCTCAAGCCGATTTCGCGGCGGGGGAATGCGTCTGACCGTGCAGCGCCAGATCATACTCCTCCCAGACCGGTTTCAGATCGACCACTTTGCGGCCATGGCGCGCCTCATCCATGGCAAGCGCCAGAATGCCGGCCTCGATCGCATCGAGGGCGGAAACCGGCAAGGGCGCACCCTTGACGATATGGGCGATGACGTCCTCTGCCATCTGCTCGTCCGCGCCATAATGCTGTGAGAGCGTGGTCGCCGCCGAATAGGTTTTGGCGACAGTCTTCTCATTGGTGCGGGCATTGTGCACGTTGAGGAAACCGCGCACGAAATCGCCTTCTGCCATGCCCTTGGCACCGATCACGCAGAAGCGGCGGAAATCATCGGGCACGTTGAGATTGGTATGGAAGGCGAGCGATGCGCCATTTTCATATTCTACGATCGCCGTCTGGTAATCGATGATATCGCCATCACTGTCGAAGACCTTGTCGGACCCCATCCAGCCACTCGGCTTGCGATGGTAGACCTCCATGTCGTTGATGCCGTCATTCTGCGGCGCGTTTGCGGGCGTGAAACTCTTGCGACCGCCGAAGCTCGAGACGAAACGCGGCCGCGCGCCGACAACACCATTGTAAAGATCGAGATCGTGGCAGCATTTTTCCAGCATGAAGGAACCGGAATAGTGCCCGTAACGCCGCCAGTCGCGCATGAAGAACGCGCCGTGGTAGGGCGGAATATGTTCGGAAGCCTCGATGGAAACGACATCGCCAAGCTTGCCTTCCGCCTGCGCGGCGCGTAGGTCACGGTAAAGCGGCGAATATCTGAGCACGAGACCCACCAGCAGCCGCTCATGACCATGCTTGTTGAGCAGCCGGGCAAGCTCAAGGCTTTCCTCGATGCTGACGACGATTGGCTTTTCGGAGAAGATGGTGCAGCCGGCCTCGAGACCGAGACGAATGTGGTCCAGATGCATGTGGTTCGGCGAGCCGATCATCAGGAGATCGAATTTCTCATTGGCGATCAAGGCCTCGGGCGTGTCATAAGCCTTTCCGGCCGAGATACCCTTCTCCTGCAAACCAGGCAGGCCTGCCGGCGCCGGATCGACATAACCGACGATCTCGAAATCCTTGTCGATCTCATGAAAAACGTAGCCCAGATAACCGAGACGGAATCCGAGTCCGATAATTCCCACCTTCATGAACTTTGTTCCCTGCTCATTCGTAAATAATTTTCGCAGAAGCAGCCATTTCTACGTCGGCCGTTCAGTTATCTGCGATAATCTCCAACCATGATGAAATTAGTTTTCAAAACGGTCAAGCAAAATTCGATTTACTCTGGCAAGTCACGGATAAGAAACCGATTCTTCCAGGCCAGCGGGACGCGCAAAAGCTATTCACCGGCAACCGATGCCAAAACAA
Source organism: Pseudomonadota bacterium (assembly GCA_023444445.1). Taxonomy (GTDB): domain Bacteria; phylum Pseudomonadota; class Alphaproteobacteria; order Rhizobiales; family Rhizobiaceae; genus Agrobacterium. The sequence goes on from JAEXMK010000156.1 coordinate 4,705, forward strand.
TACCAAAAAAATGCCAATCGTCCAGAGCAATTACAGCGATGGGAAAATTTTTTTGGTTAATGCGAAAATTTCGGTCATATGGCCTTAATTTAAGGCACAGGAACGAAAAAAGCTCCGATTAATAATACAAGTTCGCCAATGGTTCTATTTTGGTATTGCCGATCGCGCCTTCTGTGATATAGCCACAGGCAGCCATATCGGATTGTGACAGAGGTTATGGATGAACGGGGCAGCGCTAAATCTGGACGACCTGCAATCAGGCGGCGGCCCGCTTTACCTGAAACTGCGCCAGACGATTGAAGACGCCATCAATGCCGGTCGCCTGAAACATGGCGACGCCTTGCCGCCGGAGCGCGATATTGCCGAAAGCGCCTGCGTCAGCCGTGTGACAGTCCGCAAGGCTGTGGACGACCTCGTCCGCGACGGCCTTCTCGTCCGCCGGCATGGTTCGGGCACGTTTGTCGTCAAGCCGATCACCCGCATGCAGCAGCCCCTGACCAAGCTTACCTCGTTTACGGAGGATATGCGAAGGCGCGGCATGACAGCGAGCACCCGCTGGCTGGACAGGGGCCTCTTCCACCCAACCGGCGACGAGATGATGGCGCTCGGTCTTTCCCAATCCGCCATGGTGGCAAGGCTTACGCGTCTGCGCCTTGCCAATGACCAACCGATCGCGCTCGAAGTCACCAGCCTGCCGGGTGATATTCTGCCCGATCCGCAACTGGTGGAAAACTCCCTCTATCTGGAGCTTGAGAAAAGCGGCATTCGCCCCGTGCGCGCCATTCAGCGCATCTCCGCCCGCAATCTCACGGATGAGGAAACCCTGCTGCTTGGGGTTCCGCCCGGCTCGGCAGCGCTCTCCGTTCAGCGCATGGCCTATCTGGAAAGCGGGCGCCTCATGGAAATATCCCGCGCACTTTACCGCAGTGATGCCTATGACCTCGTCGCCGAACTGACGATGGGTCCAGAGTGAAACATTGACCAAGGACACGAAACAATGACAACCCTGATGCGCCAGGAAATCGATGAGATTCCCGATGCTGTCGCCCGCCTGCTGGACAATGCCAATGCCGACTTCCACGAAGCCGGCGCCAAACTGAAAGCCCGTGACCCGGCCGTTATCGTCACCATCGCGCGCGGCTCGTCGGACCACGCCGCACATTTCCTGAAATATGCCATCGAATTGCAGACCGGTTTGCCGGTCGCTTCGCTCGGTCCCTCGCTCGCCTCCATCTATCAGACAAGGTTGCGGCTGGACCGGGCGGCGGCCTTTGCCGTCTCTCAATCGGGTAAGAGCCCCGACATCGTTGCCCTCGCGCAAAGCGCCCGCAAGGGCGGCGCACTCACCTTCTCGCTCGTCAATACTTTGCCTTCTCCTCTGGGTGAGGCAGCCGATCATGCCATCAATATCCAGGCGGGACCGGAAAAAGCCGTGGCGGCGACCAAATCCTTCGTCAACTCCATCGTCGCTGGCCTCGCAATCCTTGCCGAATGGACGGAAGACAGCCTGCTTGCCAAGGCCGTCAGCGCCCTGCCGCAGAATTTCGCCAAGGCCATCGCGCTTGACTGGAGCCATATTGGCGAGGCCGTGAAGGGCGAAGAATCGCTTTACATGCTGGGCCGCGGTCCGGCGCTGGCCATTGCCGCGGAAGCTGCGCTGAAATGCAAGGAAACCTGCGAGCTGCATGCAGAAGCCTATTCCTCGGCGGAAGTCATGCATGGCCCGGTCTCGCTGGTCGCGCCGCAATTCCCCGTCATCGCCTTCGCCGCCCGCGACCGCGCCGAAGCTTCAGTCACGGATATCGCCGCAGGTCTTGCCCATAAGGGCGCGAATGTATTCGTCACATCCACAAAGGGTGGCCCGGCCAAACCCCTGCCCTTCGTGGAGACCAACCACCCGCTGACCGATGCATTGCTGCTGATTGCGCCGTTTTACGGGTTCATAGAACAATTGTCCCGCGCACGCGGCTTCAACCCGGATGCACCCGTGGCGCTGAAGAAGGTAACGGAAACCCAATGAGCGGCATCAAGGCATTTGTCGGCGCCCGCATTTTCGACGGCACCGTATGGCACGACGGCAAGGTGCTCGTGGTCGGCGACGGGCACATTGCTGCCGTCTCGGACGGCGTGCCGGCCGAAGCCGAGATGATCGATGTGAAGGGACTGCTCATCGCGCCCGGCTTCATCGACCTTCAGGTCAATGGCGGCGGCGGGGTGATGTTCAACAACCAGCCTGACGTCGAAGGTATTGCCCGCATCTGTTCCGCTCATGCCAGGTTCGGCACGACGGCGCTGATGGTCACGCTCATTACCGACCGGCCGGATGTGACCTCGAAAGCGGCAAAGGCGGGTGTTGCCGCCGGCCAGAAGCACGTGCCGGGCTTTCTGGGCCTGCATTTCGAAGGGCCGCATCTTTCCGTCGCACGCAAGGGAACGCATGACCCGGCGCTGATCCGCAGGATGGAAACGGCCGATCTTGCCGTTCTCACCGCCTGCAAGATGGAGCTTGCCTTCGTGATGACGACGATTGCCCCTGAAAACGTGACCGCGGAGCAGGTCGCAGCACTCAGAAAAGCCGGCATCACCGTCAGCCTCGGCCATACCGATACCGGCTTCGATGTTGCAACGGCCTATACCGAGGCGGGAGCTTCCATGGTGACACATCTTTTCAACGCGATGAGCCCGCTTGGCCATCGCGAACCGGGTCTGGTCGGCGCCGCCCTTTCGAACGGCCGGCTGGATTGCGGGCTGATCGCTGATGGATTTCACGTCGATCCTGCTGCCATTGGCATCGCGCTCCGCGCCAAGAACGGCCCCGGCCGGATTTTCCTCGTTACCGACGCCATGTCGACGATCGGCACGGATGATGATGGTTTCGAACTGAACGGCCGACGCGTCTATCGCAATGGCGGCCGGCTGACGCTTGAAGACGGCACGCTGGCCGGGGCGGATATAGACATGCTTTCCTGCGTCCGCTTCATGCATGAAAAACTGGACATGCCATTGGAAGAAGCTTTGAGAATGGCATCCGCCTATCCCGCGCAGGCCGTCGGCGCATCGGATAAGGGAAAACTCCTGCCCGGTTTTGATGCCGATTTCGTTGTGCTGACGCCCGACCTCCAGATGCATTCGACCTGGATCGGTGGAGAGAAGATTTACGATGCCGCGCATTCCGGAGTGTGAACCATGATCGTTTGTTTCGATATTGGCGGAACGACCATCAAGGGCGCTATTGCCCATGCACCGGACGATATTCGCCCCGTGCCGCGCATACCGACGCCTAAGACCAGTTTTGAAGACTTCGCCGCCGGCCTCAAATCCGTCATCGATGTGAGCGGCGGCACACCCGGCTGCGTGTCGTTATCGATCGCTGGCGTGCTCGATCCCGACACTGGCCAAGCTACCGTTGCCAATATTCCGAGCATTCATCGCCGGGTCTTGAAGAACGAGCTGGAAAAAGCCCTCAACCTATCCGTCATCGTGTCGAACGACGCGGATTGTTTCGTGATCGCCGAATCGGAAATCGGCTCCGGTCGCGGCCACCGCGTGGTTTTCGGGGTTATCCTCGGAACGGGTGTCGGCGGCGGGCTGGTAATCGACGGCAAACTCATCAACAGCCATGGCGGTTTTGCCGGCGAATGGGGACACGGTCCCGTGGCCGCGACACTGGCCGGCAATCCACCGGTCTCGCTGCCCCGCTTCGAATGCGGCTGTGGCCTCACCGGCTGCGTCGACGCCATCGGCAGCGCCCGCGGCATGGAAAAGCTGCACGCGCATCTTCACCGGCAGGAGAAGACCAGCGAGGACATTATCGACGCCTGGCAGGCTGGCGACGCAAAAGCCGCCAGAACCATCGACGTTCTCATCGATATTCTCGCCTCGCCGCTGGCGATGGTGATCAATGTGACCGGCGCGACCATCGTGCCGGTGGGCGGCGGGCTTTCGAATTCGCGGGAGCTTCTCGCCGCATTGGATGAAGCGGTCAGGGCTCGCATCCTCAGACGTTTCGACCGCCCGCTGGTCGTACCTGCCATCTGCCGCATCGAGCCGGGGCTGATCGGATCAGCCGTTATCGGGTTGAAATATGCGCAGGAGATCGCACGCTCGTCCTGATGGCCTCACGGCGTCTCGATCTTTTCCCGGCGGAAACCCAACCCCACCAGCCGCCCCGTCAGGTGGGAAAGAAGCGGAAACCGCATAATCGCCCGCACGAAGGCAGGAGGGCCTTTGGGCTTCTCCGCTCTTTCCTCGTGCCCTTTCTTGCGACCGATACGCATCATGCGCTGCAGAAACTGCGTGGCCTTGGTCGGAAAGGACCGCCGCTTTTCGATTGCGGCAAGATCATCGTCACGAATGGACCGGCCGGACAGCAGCACCGGCACCAATATATTGGCAGCGGCAACCGCATCCTGAATGGCCAGATTGACGCCGACGCCGCCGACCGGCGACATGGCATGGGCCGCATCACCGATGCAGAGCAGGCCGGGTTTCCACCAGCGTTTCAGACGGTCGATACGAACGGTCAGGAGATGCACGTCGTCCCAGCTCTTGATCTCCTCAAGCCTTTCGCGGGGGAAAGGGCAGATTTCCGCGACCCGGTCCCGGAAAGCTTCGAGCCCCTCCAGCTTTATGTCGGCGAAAAATCCCTTTCGCACCACATAACCGCATTGCCAGTAGTCACCGCGGTTGATCATCACGAAGCCCTGCCGCGAACCGGCGTGGCCCATGGTTTCGGTCGGATCGCCAGGCTGTTTTGAAAGGCGCAGCCACAGCACCTCGGTCGGAATTCCAAAGCGCTGGACCTCGAGCCCTGCCGCCTCGCGGACGATGGAGTTGCGGCCATCCGCACCCACCACCAGATCGGCAGCGATCTCGACCACGCCATCAGGCGTTTCGACTGTGAGACCACCGACGCGCCCACCGTGTTCGATAAGGCCCGTGACCGGGGCGTTCATCAGCAGGCGAAAATTTTCATATTGGCCTGCCTTGCCGACGATGAAATTGAGAAAATCCCACTGCGGCATGAAGGCGATGAAACGATGCCGGACCGGCAGACGGGAAAAATCCGCAATCGTGACGCGTTCGCCGCCGATAACCGCGTTCAAACGTGGCGCCCGCGTATGCGGAAGGCTCAGAAACTCATCAATGAAACCAAGCTGTTCCATCAGTTCAAGCGTGGAAGGATGGATCGTGTCGCCGCGAAAATCGCGCAGAAAATCGCCGTGTTTCTCGACGACGACAACATCTATACCGCTGCGGGCAAGCAGCAGGCCGAGCATCATGCCCGCCGGCCCACCACCGGCCACGGCAACGCAGGTGCGGATGTTCCGAACGGCCTTGCCGTCCTTTTCACGCAAGACCTCTTCGTTTTTCATTACCGTCCCCCGTCACGTCCCGTTAAAGGCCTCTATCTTACGTCCGCCGCGGGAAGGGTCGCATTTTTCGGCTGCGGCCAGCCCTGTGCATCGAAACGAAACAGCATTTCGGACCGTGCGAAGATAAAGGCGAATGCCATGGCCGTCCACATGCCGAGAAACAACCCGGCCGCGACGTCGCTTGGGTAATGGGCACCGACAATGACACGCGAAACACCGATCACGAGGGCAAGCAGGAGAAATGCCCAGCGGAAGCGCGGCATCAGCATGGCGAAAACACCAAAAAACGCCCCGGCAGCCGTCGAATGGCCGGAAGGGAAACTCTCATACAGATTATCGCCGGTAAAAGGCGTGAGGCTGTAGGCGCCCATTTCCAGAAAAAGCTCAGGCCGCGCCCGCCCGATCAGAAATTTCAGGGTATGGACAAGAATGCTCGCAGTGCCGATCGTCAGGAAAAAATAGGCGAGAAGTCGCCATGCCGTTCGCAACCGCCCTGAATAGGTCTGCGCCTGCAGGACTCGCGCGGCGACATAAGCGAGAATAGCGAGCGCACCCGTGGAATAAAGCATCCAGCGGAAAGTGCCGAAATCGGTAATCGCTCGATTGAAAGTAACTATCCGACCGGGCAAGGCCTGCGCAGTTTCGGAAAGACGCGGATCGAAAGGAATGAAAACCAGAACCAGCACAAGGCTTGCCGCAAAAATCCAGCCGCTGGAAACCACGAAACGTCGCATCGACATCCTCTTATCATTTTCTTGCATATGGCTTTGCGCCTCGTAAAAACAATAGCCTGGGCTTTGTCCTTGTTATGGCGGGTTTTCGCGGGTAGAGCCTAAATCTGCCAAATAAACCGACGGGCTGAAAATGACGAATGCCAGTGAACTGCCACGCAAGCTGACCATATTGGGTTCGACGGGTTCGATCGGCGCCAATACGATGGATGTCGTGCGTCAGCTGGGCGGCCGCGATGGGTTTAAGATCATGGCTCTGACCGGCGCGGGAAACATCGCGCTTCTGGCGGAACAGGCGCGGGAATTTGGTGCACAGCTCGCGGTCACGGCCGAAGATGACAAATACGAAGAACTGAAATCCGCCCTTGTCGGCACTGGCATCAAGGTCGCGGCGGGCAAGGCCGGCCTTCAAGAGGCCGCCTCGATGGAGGCCGACTGGGTCATGGCGGCAATCGCCGGCACTCCCGGCCTCTCGCCCACATTAACTGCCGCCCGGCGTGGTGCCGATATTGCACTCGCCAACAAAGAATGCCTGGTTTCGGCTGGCGATGTTTTTCTACGCACGGTTAAACAGGGCGGCGGCAGGCTGATCCCCGTCGACAGTGAACACAGCGCGATCTTCCAGTGCCTGGCGGGCGAACACAAACAAGCCGTGGAGCGCATCGTGCTAACGGCCTCCGGCGGGCCGTTCCGCACCTGGTCGCGGGACGAAATGGCCAACGTGACGGCCGATATCGCCCGCGCCCATCCCAACTGGTCGATGGGGCTGAAAGTTTCGATTGGCAGCGCCTCCATGTTCAACAAGGGACTGGAAATGATCGAGGCGAAATATCTCTTCGATCTCAGGCCAGATCAGGTAGAGGTGATCGTCCATCCGCAGTCGATCATTCATTCGATGGTGGGCTACACCGACGGTTCCTATATCGCCCAGCTCGGCGCGCCGGACATGCGCACCGCAATCTCTTATGCCCTCACCTATCCGCACCGCGGCAATCTAAATGTCGAGCGGCTGGATTTCGCAAAACTGGCGCGGCTCGATTTCGAAGCGCCGGATGAAGCCCGTTTCCCGGCGCTTCGTCTGGCCCGCACGGCGCTGGAGCGCGGTGGGCTACAAGGTGCGGCCCTGAATGCCGCTGAAGAGACTGCATTTCACGCCTTCGTTGGAGGCAATATCGGCTTTCTCGATATGGCCGAGATCGTCGAAACGGTCATGGACCGCCTGCACGACGGCCGGTCTGCGACGACGATTGAAGACGTGTTCGCAGCGGACGAGGAAGCCCGTCGTCATGCACTGGAAATCATCACCACAAAAGAAAAGGCCGCGTAAACGCGGCCCGGTCTCCCCAATCTGAACGACGGCCTTACGCCACCGCACGTGCCAGTGCGCAATGCGACCACAGCTGGTGCAGCGCGCCGACGAGATGTTCGATATCGGCATCGGTATGCAGCGGGGTCGGGGTAATGCGCAGACGCTCGGTCTTGCGCGGCACCGTCGGGTAATTGATCGGCTGCACATAGACGCCGTGATTATCCAGCAGGATATCCGAAATCCATTTGCACTTGGCGGCATCGCCCACCATGACCGGCACGATGTGGCTTGGATTGTCCATATGCGGAATACCGCGCGCATCGAGAAGGCCGCGCAGCTTGCGCACCCGGTCCTGATGGCGGGCGCGCTCGAAAGGGCTGGCCTTCAGATGCTGGATCGAGGCAATAGCACCGGCGGCAAGCGACGGCGGCAGGGCGGTCGTGAAGATGAAGCCGGAGGCAAAAGAGCGGATGAAATCGCAGACCGCAGTGGAGCCGGTAATATAACCGCCCATCACGCCGAAGGCCTTGCCAAGCGTACCCTCGATGATCGTCAGGCGATCCATCAGACCTTCGCGCTCGGCAATGCCGCCGCCACGCGGGCCATACATGCCAACGGCATGAACTTCGTCGAGATAGGTCATGGCGCCGTAGCGGTCGGCCAGATCGCAGATTTCCTTGATCGGCGCGATATCACCATCCATGGAATAAACGGATTCAAAGGCGATCAGCTTCGGCGCGTTCGGATCGGCAGCCTTGAGCTTCGCCTCGAGATCTTCAAGGTCATTGTGCTTCCAGATCACGCGCTCGCAACGACCGTAACGAATGCCCTCGATCATCGATGCGTGGTTGAGCGCATCCGAGAAGATGATGAGCCCCGGAATTTTCTGGCCGAGCGTGCCGAGTGTCGCCCAGTTGGACACGTAACCCGAGGTGAAGATCAGCGCCGATTCCTTACCGTGCAGATCGGCAAGTTCCTGTTCAAGAAGGACGTGATAATGGTTGGTGCCAGAAATATTCCGGGTGCCTCCCGCACCCGC
>JAEXMK010000137.1 GCA_023444445.1 Pseudomonadota bacterium
CGCGCGTCTTTTCAGGAAAAAACCATGATCCGGTTCATTCTCGGCAAACTTCTCTATCTCGTTCCGACCTTCCTCGGGATTACCATCGTCGCCTTCGCTTTCGTGCGCGTCCTGCCGGGCGATCCCGTGCTGTTGATGGCGGGCGAGCGTGGCATTTCGCCCGAAAGGCATGCGCAGCTTGCCGAACAGCTCGGTTTTGCTCAGCCCATCTGGCAGCAATATCTCCATTTCCTCGGACGGCTGCTTCATGGCGATCTCGGCAATTCGCTGGTCACCAAGAAGCCGGTTCTCACCGAGTTCCTGTCGCTCTTTCCCGCGACGGTCGAGCTTGGTCTCGTTGCCATCATCATCGCAACGCTGATTGGCGTTCCGGTCGGCGTCATCGCCGCTATTCGTCGCGGCTCCTGGTTCGACCAGATTTCCATGACGACGGCGCTCGTCGGCTTCTCCATGCCGATCTTCTGGTGGGGTCTGCTGCTGATCATCATGTTCTCCGGTATCCTGCAATGGACGCCGGTGTCAGGCCGAATCTCGCTGATGTATTTCTTCCCCTCCGTTACCGGTTTCATGCTGATCGACAGCCTGATTTCGGGACAGAAGGGCGCGTTTGCCTCGGCCCTGTCGCATCTCATCCTGCCCTCGGTGGTGCTCGCCACCATTCCGCTTGCGGTGATTGCGCGCCAGACGCGTTCAGCCATGCTGGAAGTTCTGGGTGAAGATTACGTGCGCACAGCCCGTGCCAAGGGCATGTCTCCTTCCCGTGTGGTCGGCATTCATGCGCTGCGCAACGCCATGATCCCTGTCATCACCACCATCGGTCTGCAGATCGGCGTGCTGATGGCTGGCGCGATCCTGACCGAAACCATCTTTTCCTGGCCGGGCATCGGCAAGTGGATGATCGATTCCATCTCTCGCCGCGATTATCCGGTCGTGCAGAGCGGCCTGCTGTTGATCGCGGGTCTGGTGATGATCGTCAACCTGCTCGTCGATCTGACCTATGGCCTCATCAATCCGAGGATCCGTCACAAATGACCGATGTGATCACCACTCCGGGCGTGCGCCTCTCAGACGCCGCCATCCGCCGCCGGATGATCGCCGATTTCTGGTTCTATTTCCGCCAGAACCGTGGCGCCGTCATCGGGCTTGCCGTGTTCATTCTTCTCGTGCTGGTCGCGGTTTTTGCGCCGCTGATCGCGCCGCATGATCCGACCCAGCAATATCGCGATGCGCTGCTGGTGCCGCCGGTCTGGCAGGAAGGCGGCCGTGCCGGCTTCTTCTTCGGCACGGACGCCGTCGGGCGTGACATGTTGTCCCGCCTGATCTACGGCGCGCAATATTCGCTGTTCATCGGCATCGTTGTCGTTTCCATCGCGCTCGTGGGCGGCATCGTCATCGGTCTCATTGCCGGCTTCTTCGGCGGCTGGGTCGATACCGTCATCATGCGTGTGATGGACGTCATCCTGGCATTTCCATCGCTGCTTCTGGCGCTGGTGCTGGTCGCGATCCTCGGGCCGGGGCTCACCAACGCCATGATCGCCATCGCCATCGTCTATCAGCCGCATTTTGCCCGTCTGACGCGCGCTGCCGTCATGAGCGAGCTCAGGCGTGAATATGTCACGGCCGCGCGCGTGGCCGGTGCGGGCAATCTCCGGCTGATGTTCAAGACCATCCTGCCGAACTGCCTTGCGCCGCTGATCGTGCAGGCAACGCTTTCGTTCTCGTCTGCGGTTCTCGATGCGGCCGCACTCGGCTTCCTCGGCATGGGCGCGCAGCCGCCTGCCTCCGAATGGGGCACGATGCTGGCCGAAGCGCGCGAGTTCATTCTGCGCGCCTGGTGGGTTGTCACCCTTCCGGGCCTGACGATCCTGATCTCGGTGCTTGCCATCAACCTGATGGGTGACGGGCTGCGTGATGCGCTCGATCCCAAACTGAAGCGGAGCTGAGATATGAGCCTGCTGAAAATCAAGAACCTGACGGTGAAGTTCGCCACCGCCACCGGCGCGTTCACCGCCGTCGACGGCATCGACGTCTCCGTGGACAAGCATGAAGTGCTGGCGATCGTCGGTGAATCCGGCTCCGGTAAATCGGTGTCGATGCTTGCCGTCATGGGGCTTTTGCCCGATACGGCGACGATCACCGCCGACGAGATGGTGTTTGACGGCATCAATCTGCTGGCCATGTCGCCGCAGGAGCGCCGCAAGCTGATCGGCCGCGAGATCACCATGATCTTCCAGGAGCCGGTCGCCTCGCTCAACCCGTCCTTCACGGTCGGTTTCCAGATCGAGGAAGTTCTGCGCCTCAATCTCGGTATGGGCGGCGCTGCCGCGCGCGCCCGGGCGCTGGAACTGTTTCGCGCGGTCGGTATTCCCGATCCCGAGACGAAGCTCAAGGCCTATCCGCACCAGATGTCGGGTGGCCAGTGCCAGCGTGTGATGATCGCGATTGCGATCGCCTCCAAGCCGCGCCTTCTGATCGCGGACGAGCCGACAACCGCACTCGACGTGACCATTCAGAAGCAGATCCTCGACCTGTTGATGAAGTTGCAGGAAGAATACGGCATGGCGCTGATCCTCATCACCCATGACATGGGTGTCGTGGCGGAAACCGCCGATCGTGTCGTCGTGCAATATAAGGGGCGCAAGATGGAAGAGGCAGATGTCCTGAGCCTCTTCGAAGCCCCGCAGCATCCCTACACCAAGGCATTGCTTTCGGCCCTGCCGGAAAATGCCACCGGCGACCGTCTGCCCACCGTCTCCGATTTCTTCGGCAAGGAGGGCGTTCGATGAGTATCGTTGTCGAAGGCAAGGGTATTACCCGCCATTACCACGTCCCCGGCGGCATTTTCGGCGGCGCAAAGACCGTTCAGGCCCTAAAGGGCATCGATTTTGCCGTCGAGCGCGGCAAGACGCTCGCCATCGTCGGTGAATCCGGCTCGGGCAAATCGACGCTTGCCCGCATCATTGCATTGATCGACCCGGCATCCGGCGGTGAACTCAAGATCGAGGGCAAGCCGGTCGATATCGCCAAACGCCGTCCGGACACGCAGATGCGCTCCAAGGTGCAGATGGTATTCCAGAACCCCTATGGCAGCCTCAACCCGCGCCAGAAGGTGGGTGACGTGCTGATGGAGCCGCTCATCATCAACACCAAGATGCCGGCTGGCGAGCGTCGCGAGCGGGCCGAAGCCATGCTGGTGAAGGTCGGCCTTGGTCCTGAGCATTTCAACCGTTATCCGCACATGTTCTCGGGCGGCCAGCGCCAGCGCATCGCGATTGCACGCGCGCTGATGCTGAACCCGGCGCTGCTGGTGCTGGACGAGCCGGTCTCCGCACTCGATCTTTCGGTGCAGGCGCAGGTTCTGAACCTGCTGCGCGATCTGCAGGAAGAATTCGAGCTGACCTATGTTTTCGTCAGCCACGATCTTTCGGTTGTCCGCTACATCGCTGACGACGTGCTGGTCATTTCCAAGGGCGAAGCAGTGGAGCAGGGCACGCGCGAGGAGCTTTTTGCCGATCCGAAGCACCCCTATACGCGCCAGCTTTTTGCCGCGACACCGATCACGGATGTCGATGCCATCCGCGCCCGCGTGGAACGCCGCAAGGCGGCACGGCAGGCCGCGCCGGTGTGAAATCGACGCATCGAACGATCAACAAGTGAGAAGGGCCGGATTTCCGGCCCTTTCTTGTTCAGGCCCTAAATCGTGACACGTCAGGCCCCGGCCTCTTTGAGCAGACGCACTTGCCGTAACGTGTTCTGCCGACTGCGCTCCAGATGTCGCCATAGCGCATCGACGATCTGGACCTTACTGCCCGCGGCGATGGCGTCGGCGATATTCTGGTGTTCTTCGACAGAGCGGGCGTAATCGCCGAGGATCGACACGAACACCGTGTGGGTCTGGGCGAGAATTCGCTCATGCGTGCCGGAAATGATCGGAATGCGGGCAGCGGAAACAAGGGTCGTATGGAAGCTGCGATCGAAAAAAAGCGCTTTCGACAATTCATCGAGCGTTGAGCCCTTGGCGAATTCGCGATGTTGCTCAAGGCTTTCCACGAGCTGTCCATGCAACGCGCTATCCAACTGCCCGGCATCGAAAGCCACTTCCACGGCGCCTTTTTCGAGCAGCATTCTGGCGGCATAGAGCTCCTCTACATCCTCTACGGTAAAATCACGCACCACCATGCCGCGCCTCGAGGAATTGACCACCAGGCCATCGGCCTCGAGTTTCAGGCAGGCTTCCTTGACAGGGGTGGGGCTGATGCCGAGATCGGCAGCAAGCTCATTGGGCAGCAGGCGTTCGCCGCCACGCAATCTGCCGCTGACGATGCGGGCGCGCAGTTCTCGATGCGCCTGATCGGCGAGTGTGACTTTGACTAGCGTGTTCATGACGACATCATCAACCAGCTTCGCGGGACAGGCAATGGCTGAATATTAAAAATTAAAAATTTTTTATTTTACAAAACCCGTTTTTGGTTTAGCTCTATCGCCATTGGAAACCAACCGCCGGAGGAGGGCGGGAGGTTGCTTCACCAAAACCGTCGCCGCGTCTGTGACCTGCGGGATGATGGTCCTGTTTCTCCTCGCAAGCCGCTCAAGCAACGAGGAATGAACGAGCATGAAAATAACCGCTGTCGAGCCTTTCATCCTGCACCTGCCGCTAACCTCGGAGTCGATTTCCGATTCCACCCACAGCATCACCCATTGGGGCGTCGTCGGCGCGAAGATCACCACGAGCGACGGGGTCGAGGGTTATGGTTTCACCGGCACCCACGCGCATCTGCCCTCCGACAGGCTTATCACATCCTGCATCAGCGATTGTTACGCGCCTCTGCTTCTGGGCGAGGATGCATCCGACCACTCAAGGCTCTGGACGAAACTTGCCCGGTATCCGGCGCTACAATGGGTGGGCCGCGCGGGCATTACGCATCTGGCGTTGGCGGCGGTCGATGTTGCGCTCTGGGATATCAAGGCGAAGAAGGCAGGCGTGCCCCTTTGGCACTATCTCGGGGGCGCCCGCACGGCAGGGGTGGCGGCTTATAATACCGACATTGGCTGGCTGTCCTTCACACTCGAAGACTTGGTGGCCGGCAGCGCCAGGGCGGTGGAGGAAGACGGCTTCACGCGCCTGAAGATCAAGGTGGGGCATGACGATCCGAATGTCGACATTGCCCGCCTTGCCGCTGTCCGCAAACGGGTCGGTCCCACAATCCGCATTGCCATTGACGGCAACGGCAAGTGGGACCTGCCCACATGCCAGCGGTTCTGCGCGGCAGCGAAAGATCTGGATATCTACTGGTTCGAGGAGCCGATGTGGTATGACGACGTCACCAGCCATGCGCGGCTGGCGCGCAGCACTTCCATTCCGATTGCGCTGGGTGAGCAGCTCTATACGGTGGATGCGTTCCGGTCCTTCATCGATGCCGGCGGGGTCGCCTATGTCCAGCCTGATGTGACCCGGCTTGGTGGTATCACCGAATATATCCAGGTCGCCGATCTGGCGCTTGCCCACCGCCTGCCCGTCGTGCCGCATGCGGGTGAGATGAGCCAGGTGCATGTGCATCTGAGCTACTGGCACCCGGCGTCGACCATCCTGGAATATATTCCGTGGATCAAGGATCATTTCGAAGAGCCGATCCATGTGCGTGGCGGTGTTTACAAACGGCCCGAGCAGCCGGGTGCGAGCACCACGCCGCTGGCTGAAAGCGTCGCCCGTTACGGCAAGGCGGTGAAATAAAAAGGCGGCGCAGGTATGCGCCGCCTTGCTCATTTCGAAAAACCGCTGTTAGCGCCAGCCGAGAGCAGGCGCTACCTGCTTCAGGATCGTCTCGATCACATGGGCGTTGTAATCGACGCCCAGCTGGTTCGGCACGGTCAGCAGCAGCGTGTCGGCCTCGGCGATCGCTTCGTCGGCCTTCAGCTGTTCGATCAGCTCTTCAGGCTCGGCGGCATAGCTGCGCCCGAAGATCGCGCGTGTCTTGTCGTCGATATAGCCGATCTTGTCGTCGCCTTCGTTGCCGTAACCGAAATAGGACCGATCGCGATCATTAACGAGCGCGAAAATGCTGCGGCTGACCGAAACGCGCGGTTCACGCGTGTGGCCGGCCTCCTTCCAGGCTTCCCGGAAGGTTCGGATCTGCTGGGCCTGCTGGACGTGGAACGGTTCGCCCGTTTCATCGGTCTTCAGGGTAGAGCTTTGCAGGTTCATGCCAAGCTTTGCCGCCCAGACCGCTGTTGCATTGGAGCTTGAGCCCCACCAGATGCGCTCGCGCAGCCCTTCGGAATGGGGTTCCAGCCGTAAAAGGCCGGGTGGGTTCGGAAACATCGGGCGCGGGTTCGGCTCGGCGAAACCTTCGCCCTTCAGGAGCTCGAGGAAAACCTCGGTATGTTGCCGCGCCATGTCTTCTTCGCTCTGGCCCTCGGCCGGACGATAGCCGAAATAACGCCAGCCATCGATGACCTGCTCCGGCGAGCCGCGGCTGATGCCAAGTTGCAGCCGGCCGCCGGCGATGAGGTCTGCCGAGCCGGCATCTTCCGCCATGTAGAACGGGTTTTCATAGCGCATGTCGATGACGCCAGTGCCGATCTCGATCTTTTTCGTGCGGGCGCCAACGGCGGCAAGAAGCGGAAAAGGCGAAGCGAGCTGGCGGGCGAAATGGTGCACGCGGAAATAGGCGCCGTCAGCCCCCAGTTCTTCCGCAGCCACGGCAAGGTCGATCGATTGCAGCAGCGTATCTGCCGCCGAGCGGGTCTGCGATTGGGGCGATGGCGTCCAGTGGCCGAAGGATAAAAATCCGATCTTTTTCATAATGACCTTCCAGATTTTGGAGGATGTCGGCTATTGCAGCGACATCGTTGTTGTCAGTCATATAAGCAACGGCGCGCATCCTCCAACCTGCCAGGCGTAGACAGGGTGTCGCCGAAATGTGAACGATAGCGATTTCAGACCATTATTCCGCGCTTGAGAATGAAGAGATTTTCGTGCGCGCGCGCGGTGGTGAGGATGAAATCCATCAAAGAGCGGACCCGCGGCACGTTGGCAAAGTCCTGATGGCTGGTCAGCCAATAGCCGCGTCGTAATTCCACGTCGCCGGGGAGCACCATCTGAAGGTCAGGGAAACGCGCGGCGATGAAATTTGGCAATATGCAAAGGCCACGGCCGCTGAGTGTCGCGGTCAGCTGCGCGAAAATGCTTGACGACTGGAAGTTGGGTCTGAGGCCCGGCAGCACGTCGCGCATATAATCGAGGCCTGGCGAAAAGATCAGATCCTGGACGTAACCGATGAAGAAATGATCTGGCAGATCCTCGCGCTTGGTGATTTTCGAGTGTCCAGCGAGATAGGAACGCGAGGCGTAGATATGCAGCGTGTAATCGATGATCTGTTCATTGATATAGGGACCGGCCTTGGGCGGATCGAGTGTGACCACCACATCCGCCTCTTTCCGAGACAAAGCCATGATCTGCTGGATCGTCACCATTTCCACCATGATGTGGGGATGCGTTAAAGCGAAGTCTTTCAGCCTTTCCACGAAGAAAAAATTGGAAAAACCTTCGGGAGCGCTCAAGCGTACCACGCCGCGCAGGAGGCTGCCGCTTTCGGAAATATCCGATTGCAGCCGTTCGGCTTCCGCCTCGATGCGCTCGACGGTATCCACCAGCCGCCGCCCCACTGTCGTCAGCTCGTAACCGCGCGGGTTTCGCTCGAACAGCTTGGTTTTAAGAGAAAATTCCAGCCGGTCGATATGGCGCGAGACGGTGGCGTGGCTGGTGCGCAGGCTTCTGGCCGCCGATGAAAGCTGTCCGGTGCGGGCCACCGCCAGAAAATATTGCAGGTCGTCCCAGGTAAAAGGCGTGGCCATTTCCGTCCTCATCACGAGTTCTGTTCAAAAATGAACAGTTCCTGTTCGCAATTTGATGATGACCTGCTCTTGTGTCAACGGCCGAATTCGAGAACTCTACGCTCAGGATGCATCGCTTTGAGGAGGGCGATGCGGCCATTCGGGTGCAGGGTTTCGGTTCACCGCTGCACAGACTTATCTGAGGCTCGCAATCATCTCTGGGAGGAGAAGTCATGCGCAAGAGTATCGTTTTATCCACGGCCATGGCACTGGCCGCCGGCACCGCCGCTTATGCCGCCGAGATTTCGGACGGCAAGGTCAAGA
>JAEXMK010000144.1 GCA_023444445.1 Pseudomonadota bacterium
CGGCGGTGGGGTAGCTCCAGTTGGCGACGATATTCATTTCGTGACTTTCTTCAGATGGTAGGATTTCGGACGGGTCAGGTTCTGGAAACCGAGGACAGAGAGCGAGCCGCCACGGCCGGTTTCCTTCACACCGGTCCAGCAAAGCGCCGGGTCGAGATAATCAGCGCGGTTCATGAACACGGTGCCGGTTTCGATTTCGCGGCCGATGCGCCCGGCGCGGGCGGCATCCTGCGTCCAGAGCGAGGCGGTCAGCCCGTATTTGCTGTCATTCATCAGCGCGATGGCTTCGTCGTCGTTCTTCACCTTCATGATGCCCACCGCCGGGCCGAAGGTTTCTTCGGTCATGAACTCCATGGAGTGATCGACATTGACGAGGACTTGCGGCGCGACATAGGCGCTTTCGCCATCATCGGCAGGGAATAGCTTCGGATCGACCAGCGCTTTCGCGCCCTTGGCAATAGCATCCGCGATCTGCGCGCGCACCACCTTGGCAAAACGCTTGTTGGCCATCGGCCCGAGCGTGGTTTCCTGCTCCAGCGGATTGCCGAGCTTGTAGTTGGACACCCAGGCCACCGACTTCTCGACGAAGGCGTCATAGAGGTTTTCATTGACGTAGACACGCTCGATACCGCAGCAGCATTGCCCGGAATTATAGGTGGCGCCATCCATCAGCGTATCGACTGCGGCGTCCAGATCGGCATCCTCCATCACATAACCGGGATCCTTGCCACCGAGTTCAAGCCCGAGACCGGTGAAGGTGCCGGCAGCGGCGCGCTCGATGGCACGGCCGCCTTCCACCGAACCGGTGAAGTTGACGAAATTGAAAAGGCCCTCGGAAATCAGCGCCGAGGTCGTGCCGTGGTCGAGGAAGACATTGATGAAGACATCGTCAGGCACACCGGCCTCGACAAAAGCCCGCACCATGCGCTCACCAACCAGCAGCGTCTGCGCCGCATGCTTGATGACGACCGTATTGCCAGCCATCAAGGCGGGCGCGACGGTGTTGATCGCGGTCATGTAAGGATAGTTCCACGGCGCGATAACGAAGACCACGCCATGGGCTTCGCGTTCGATGCGGCGCTCGAAATTGCCGCTTTCCTCGATGACGAGCGGCGCCAGCGCATCGGCGGCGATGGAGGCGACATAGTTGGAGCGCTCGTTGAAGCCCTTGAACTCGCCGCCATAGCGAACCGGACGGCCCATCATATGGGCAAGTTCCGGCACGACCTCATCCACCATTTCATTGAGGCGTGCGACGCCCTTTAGCACCAGCTGAACGCGGTCCTCAAGCGGACGTCGCGCCCAGTCCTTCTGCGCCTTGCGCGCTTTCGAAACGGCGGCGCGCGCCGCCGCCAGCGACATCGCCTCCCGCTCGGCATAGACCGAACCGTCGATGGGCGAGATATTCTGGATCATGGTCATGCCAAGTAACTCCGGTTCTAACAGGCTAAAGTCTTCACGTGGCCGGCTTCGCCATAGGCCAGAATGACGCGGTCGCGTGTGATGATGGTGAGGTCGTGTTCTCGCGCCGTCGTAATCAAAATACGATCGATCGGGTCTTTATGAGCAAGCTGAGGAAGAAAACAGGATGCGATAAAAATATCCGCAGTCACCGGCTGCTCGATGACTTCGGCCTCCCTTTTAAAATCGTCGTACCAACGCTGGGGACTTTTGGTCTCACTGAGGCGTCCCTTCGCAACCAGCATCCCCATCTCCCATGCGGTGACGGCAGAGACGCAAACAGGATTGCCCGCCTGATAGGACTGGTTCAAGACATTGACCGCCTCGTCCGAAACAGGCCCACCCTGTGACATCCAGATCACCGCACATGTATCGAGAAGAATGCCGTCACTCATTGTAGAGCATTTCTCCCCATTGAAAATCTACGGGTTCGGTGAGGTCCACATCTTGCATGACAGTAATGGTGCCTTTCATACACCCGAAAATCGGATGTCGACGTTCCGCCGCACCGACGTTATGCACGTCGCGACCTTGTCCTCGGGACGAAGCAGGCCCGGCATAGGTCGCCTGGCTGTTTTCGGAAAAACCGGCGGCACCGCCCCGACGATGAAGAGCGACATCGCCGACGGGAACGTCGAGATATTCGGCAATCCGGTCCTGTTCCTCGACGCTCATATTCCGTTCCCCATTTAACATGCGTGTCACCGCGCTTCGGTCAAGCCTCAGGAAGCGAGCCAAGTCAGCCTGACTCCCGCCCCTTTTCTTTAACTGTTGCGAAAACCACTCCTTATCAATCCGATCACTAATCATTGTCGCGCCTCCATTGAGGTAATAGCAACAATATACTCTAAAATTGAGATTTTCACAACGCCATGATCTCACGCTCGTTCGAAACCGCGTGCCACTTCCCAGTCGGTCACGCGGCGGTCGTATTCTTCCTGTTCCCACCGTCCGGCATGGACGTAATGATCGATCACATCGTCGCCAAAGGCGCTGCGCAGCATTGTCGATCCATCCAGAAACGCGGTGGCGTCACGCAATGTCTTGGGTATCTCGCGAACGTCCTTGCCGCCATAGGCATCACCGACAAAAGCGGGTTCAAGTTCGAGTTTATTTTCGATGCCGTCAATGCCCGCAGCAAGAAGAGCCGCCATAGCGAGATAGGGATTGAGATCGGAGCCACCGACACGGCACTCGATACGGATGCCCTTGGTGCCTTCGCCGCACAGACGATATCCCGCGGTGCGGTTGTCGAGGCTCCAGATCGCTTTGGTGGGCGCAAAGGTGCCGGCCATGAACCGCTTGTACGAATTGATGTAGGGCGCCAGAAAATAGGTGATCTCGCTGGCATGGGCCAGAAGCCCGGCAACATAATGCCGCATCAGCTGCGACATGCCATGCTCGGCGTCCTTGTCCAGAAACGCCGGGGTCTTGCCGTCGAGGCTCCACAGCGACTGGTGAATATGCGAAGAACTGCCGGCAGCATTGTAGTTCCACTTGGCAAGGAACGTCACCGCCTTTCCCTTGGACCAGGCGATCTCCTTGGTGGCATTCTTGATGATGGCGTGCCGGTCGGCCATGGTCAGCGCCTCGGCATAACGAACGTTGATTTCCGCCTGACCGGGAGACGCCTCACCCTTGGAGTTTTCAACCGGAATGCCGGCGCCCTGCAGCCCCTTGCGCAGCGCCCGCATGACGTCCTCTTCCTTGGTCGTCTGGAAGATGTGGTAATCCTCATTGTAACCGCTGGCGAGGTTCAGTCCCTTATAACCGCTGGCGCGCGCGGCGTCGAAGGTCTGGTCGAACAGGAAGAATTCCAGCTCGGTCGCCATATAGGCTTTCAGCCCCATGGCCTCCAGCCGCGCCACCTGCTTCTTCAACAGTGCGCGCGGTGAATGCGGCACCTCTTCGTGTGTGTGATGATCAAGCACGTCGCACAGCACCAGCGCCGTGCCTTCCAGCCACGGCACCCGCCGCAGCGTCGAAAGGTCTGGTTTCAGAACGTAGTCGCCGTAACCCTTTTCCCAACTGGAGGATTTATAGCCGGGAACGGTTTCCATTTCCATGTCGGTAGCGAGTACGTAATTGCAGCTATGGGTTTCCTCATAGGCCCTTTCAACAAAGAACTCGGCCTGAAACCGCTTGCCCATCAGACGCCCCTGCATGTCCACAAGGCAGGCCAGAACCGTGTCGATGCGGCCCTCAGCGACATCCATTTTAAGCGCGTCGAATGTGTAGCTCGTCATTTTGTCCGTTCCCTTTATTGTCGTGACCGGGCGACCGGATAAGACCGCCCGTTTGTTTGAGCTTCAGGCCTTTGCAGCCGCCGCTGCCATGGCAGCCTGCTTGTGCTCCAGCGCGAATTCCTCCTCCGGCGACAGGATGAGGCGATGGCGGCCGATGAAAGCGAAATAGGCGATCGCCACGGCAAACCAGACGGCGACCCACAGCACGCCCTTGGTAAAGTTCGGGTCTTGGATCTGGTAAAGCAGCGTGACGATGGCGATGATGATTGTCAGCACCGCGCCGGGAATGCCGAAGGGCGAGCGGAACGGCCGCTCGATATGCGGCAGGTTCTTACGCAGAAGAATGAACGAAATCGCCTGCATTATATAGGAGAACATCGCACCGAAAACGGCCATGTTCAGAAGCACGCTGCCGATAATGCTGCCGCCCTGCTCCGCACCCAGCGCAAACCAGATGACCAGCATGACCGCGAGCCCGACTATAGCGCCGGTGATGTTGGCCACGTATGGCGTACGATATTTCGAGTGGGTAATCGACAGCACGGTCGGGAAATAACCCGCACGGGACAACGAATAGATCTGGCGGCCCTGCGCATAGAGGATCGTATGGAAGCTGGCGATGAGGCCCGTGAGAGCCACGAGACCGAGCAGCACCACGCCGCCATCGCCATAGATCGCCTTGAAACCATCGAGCAGCGGCTCAAGCGAGGAGCTGAGATGGAAGGCGCCGACGCCCGGCAGCGACGGGTTGAGCAGCACGATCATGAAGGCCGAAACCATCAGCGTGACCATGCCAAGGATGATTCCCTTCGGCATGTCGCGTTTTGGATCGACGGATTCTTCAGCCGCCAGCGGCAACTGCTCGATGGCCAGAAACAGCCAGACCGCGAAAGGCAGCGTGGCGAGAACACCCGAGAAACCGAAGGGGAAGAAGGAGCCGCCGCCCTCCGGCAGTTCCACCGCCTTGCCGTCAGGCCCGACACCGATGTTGAGCGCAAAACGCGAAAAATCGATATTGGGGATCGCGCTGATCCAGAAGAACACCAGAACGGCGAGCGAAATCAGCGTGATGACGAGCGTCACCTTGAACGAGAGCTCAAGCCCGAAGACGTTAAGTCCCAGGAAAATCGCATAAAACACGATCCACACGAAAGGTGAATAGGCCGGATCGAGGCCGAGAATGGAGTTCACATAGGCGGTGATGAAGGTGACGACGACCGCCGGCGTCAGCACATATTCGACATTCTCGCAAAGTCCGGTGATGAAGCCGCCCCACGGACCCATGGCCGTACGGGCGAAGGAATAGGCCGCCCCGGTATGCGGCAGGGCCGGGCTCATTTCCGCGATCGAAAATGTCAGCCCCAGATACATGATGGCGATGATGATGCCCGCCACCAGCATGCCGCCCCAGCCGCCGGTGGAAAAGCCGAAATTCCATCCCGAAAAATGCCCTGAGATGACCGCCCCGACGCCAAGCGCCCAGAGCGACCACACGCCCGCATAACGGGAAAGTCCGCGTTTTTCGAAATAGGATGCATCAGCCTTCTTGTAGCTGACGCCTGATGATGAACTGTCCATGCCCTTCTCTCCTGATAAGAAAAAAACAAGCCAGTCAGCCAGGATTGGCCGATTGTGCCCCAGTCTTCGACGCCGTCAGGGAATTCCCGGATCGCGCCGCACGCATCTGCTGTTCCCGTGCCGCTTCTTGCCCCGGCTTCTTTGACCGGATTGATCGGATGGCGGCAGTCTCTCTTTTAATGGCAGACCCCGGCGTGTTCACCATCGGCCTCCCCCTGCTCCCTCACTCGTCTATCGATGCGAGTGCTTTCCCCATAAGCTCGTAGAGAAAAGCGGCGATCTGCGCCTGCTCTCCTTCATTGGTGATAAGATCGTTGCGGATTTCGATCATGACGTTCAACAGCCCATCCGGCAGCGCATGCAGCCGCAGCGTATGGGTCACACCGTCTTCCGGCCCGTATGGATCGTTGCGATTGACGGTGAGCCATGACCCCTCGGAACCGGCCAGCATCGCATCCGCAAGCCGGCTGTCGCTATCGTGCAGTATGCCGATTTCCACCTCGCGGAACTGGCCATGATAAACCGGCGTAAAACTATGGATCGTCACCACCACCACCTTGCGGCCGGTGGCCTGACGCTCTGCGATAATATCGCTTACCCGGTCATGAAATGGCACATAGAGCGCCGACGTTCGGGCAAAGCGCTCCGCTTCACCGAGATCGAAATTGCCGGGAATGTCGTAGATCTCGCTTTTCACCGGCATGGCGGAAGGCGATTCGGGCGGGCGGTTACAATCGTATACGAGGCGCGAAAAGCGTTGATAAACCAGTGTCGCGTCGAATTTCTCTGACAGCAGCCGGGCAACGGCGAGAGCGCCCGGATCCCAGGCCGCGTGGCTGGAAAGCACATCAGCCGCAAGCCCTAGATTACCCAGTTTCTGCGGAATGGTCGAAGACGCATGTTCGCAGACGAGAAGGATATCGCCCTTACCCTCGGCGTTCTCGACGCCGACGGCATGCCCTTCCGCTTCTGTGAAAAACCGTGACCGCAACGTCATGCACGAACCTCACCCGGAACCCCCACGTTCCGCCAACGCCGAAAAGAATTCTTCACATTAATGCGAGTGTCAAATAGATTTTTGAAATTTTCTCTTCATTTTCCCGTTGACTCGGCGGCGCGCGCAGATGTTTATTTTGACCATGTACCGGCAGAAGACCGGAAGGGGAAAAGTTTGCGCAGCACGACGGCGACCGTCTCGGATGTCATCCATGCCCATTACGACGCGTTGACCCGTTCGGAAAAACGGCTGGCGGAAAGCCTGCTTGGCAACTATCCCGTATCCGGTCTCGGCAGCATCACCACCATCGCTGACAATGCCGGCGTTTCCACGCCGACGGTGGCGCGCATGGTTCAGAAGCTGGGCTACAAGGGGTATCCTGAGTTTCAGGCGCATCTCCACCAGGAACTGGAAGCGACGATTTCCGGCCCCGTCGCCAAGCATGACCGCTGGGCGACCAATGCGCCGGGCCTGCACATTCTCAACCGCTTTGCCGACGCCATTACCGGCAATCTGCGCGATACGCTCGGTGATCTCGACACCGCCGTCTTCGACAATGCCGCCGCGCTTTTGTCAGACCGCAAGCGCAGCATCTATTTCGTCGGTGGGCGCATCACCGGTGCGATTGCCGAGTATTTCTTCACCCACATGCAGGTGATCCGGCCGAAGACGACGCTGATGTCGTCCAATTCCAGCGCCTGGCCGCAATATATGCTGAACATGAGCGCTGGCGACGTGCTCGTCATTTTCGACATCCGCCGTTACGAGCACGATATGACGACGCTCGCCGAGGTGGCCAAGGCAAATGGGGTGCAGATCATCCTCTTTACCGACCAGTGGACATCGCCGGTGGCGCGCCATGCGCTGCATATTTTCCGGGTGAAGATCGAGGCCCCATCCGCATGGGATTCGTCCGTCGTGACCCTGTTCGTCGTCGAGGCGCTGATCGAAGCGGTGCAAAGCGGGACATGGGACGAAACCAAGGAACGCATGAACGCACTGGAGGGCCTGTTTGAACAGACACGCCTCTTCCGGCGTCCCGACAGAACGTGAATATGCGTAGCCGGCATACGACTTGACGCCGATGCTGCTCGCTGATTGGATACCTGCTATCGCTACCAGCACGATAAAGCAGGGGAAAAACCAAGCTGGGGAACACATCTGGTCTAACGGACGAGAACGGACAACTCCCGCAATTGCAGGCCAAAAAGCCTGATGATGGCGGAAAACGGGTGTAAAGTGGCGGAATCCGGATAAATAAATTGCAATCCAACCGTCACATTAGCTTCATCGAGACTCCGTATCAGCGTCCGCAATATGAGAACACGAAGAGGAGAAAAAAGTGATCTCTCACTGCCGCCGACTGCTTGCTACGACCACCGCACTGGTCATCGCCTCCACCGCCATTGCCGCCGCTGAGCCGAGCGCCGAACTGATCGCTGCCGCCAAAAAGGAAGGCATGCTGACAACCGTTGCGCTGCCGCACGACTGGTGCGGTTACGGCGACGTCATCGCCGCTTTCAAGGCGAAGTACCCGGAAATCACCGTCAACGAACTGAACCCGGACGCCGGCTCTGCCGACGAAGTTGAAGCCATCAAGGCGAACAAGGACAACAAGGGCCCGCAGGCTCCTGACGTCGTTGACGTCGGTCTCGCTTTCGGCCCACAGATGAAGGCCGAAGGCCTGCTGCAGCCTTACAAGGTCTCCACCTGGGACGAAATTCCTGACAACGTCAAGGATCCGGAAGGCTACTGGTACGGTGACTATTACGGCGTCATGTCGATGTTCGTGAACAAAGACCTCGTCAAGAACACGCCGAAGGACTGGGCTGACCTCTTGAAGCCGGAATATTCTGGTCAGGTAGCACTCGCCGGCGATCCGCGCGCTTCCAACCAAGCGATCCTCGGCGTTCTCGCCGCCGGTCTTTCCACCGGCGCGAAGTCTGGCAAGGAAGCCGGTGAAGCTGGCCTGAAATATTTTGCCGAGCTCAACAAGGCTGGCAACTTCCTTCCCGTTATCGGCAAGGCTGGCACGCTGGCACAGGGCGCAACCCCGATCATCGTCGCCTGGGACTATAACGCCCTTTCCTGGAAGAAGACGCTTAACGACAATCCGCCAACTGAAGTCGTCGTGCCTGAAAAGGGTGTTCTGGCTGGCGTTTACGTGCAGGGCATTTCCGCCTATGCACCGCATCCGAACGCAGCGAAGCTCTGGATGGAGCATCTCTATTCCGACGACGGTCAGCTCGGCTGGCTGAAGGGCTATTGCCACCCCATCCGCTTCAACGCGATGGTCAAGGCCGGCAAGGTTCCGCAGGAGCTGATCGACAGCCTGCCGCCAGCAGCGGCCTATGAAAAGGCTATCTTCCCGACGCTCGAGGAAGTTGACGCCAACAAGGCTGCAGTGACCGGCGGCTGGGACAGTGTCGTTGGCGCAAACGTGAAGTAACTGTTGAAAACGCACCCCGGACCTCGAAGTCCGGGGTGCTTCTTTTATGATCAAGGCCTTTATAGACAGACCGTTTTAAAACGGCGTTTGGGGACAAGGATGCCATCAACCAACACCGCCGGGCCATCCGACGCGGGCAGAAAGCTGCCGCTGCATTGGATAGGCGTTGTACCTTTTGCTGTTTTTGTGCTGCTGTTTCTGATCATGCCGACGATGAAGATCGTCATCGGCGCATTTCAGCGTACCGATGGCAGCTTCACGCTGGAAAACATCGCCGGACTTTTCACCTCTTCCATTCTCGCGGCCTACTGGATTTCGATCAAGATCAGCCTCGCCTCGGCGGCTCTCGGCTGCCTGATTGGCTTTGCCGTCGCCGCCGCCGTGGTGCTGGGCGGATTGCCGCAGCGCATTCGCGGACCGCTTCTGACTTTTTCGGGCGTCGCCTCGCAATTCGCCGGCGTGCCGCTCGCCTTCGCCTTTATCGCGACGCTCGGCCCGGTCGGCCTGCTCACCGTGTTTCTGAAGACGCAGATCGGCATCGATCTCCGACTGCTCGGCTTCAACATCCTGTCCTTCTGGGGCCTGACCGTCACCTATCTGTTCTTCCAGATACCGCTGATGATCCTCATCATCACGCCTGCGCTGGACGGGCTGAAGCGCGAATGGCGCGAGGCGGCGGAAATCCTTGGCGCGACCGGTTTCCAATATTGGCGCATGGTGGCCTTTCCGATCCTGCTGCCCTCGCTGCTCGGCACCATGTCGCTGCTGTTTGCCAATGCCTTCGGCGCCGTTGCAACCGCTATTGCGCTCACCGGCTCCTCGCTCAATATCGTGCCGATCCTGCTCTTTGCGCAGATCCGTGGTGACGTTCTCGGCAATCCGCATCTCGGTTATGCGCTCGCCTTCGGCATGATCGTCGTGACCGGCATCGCCAATGCACTTTATATCTGGCTGCGCGCCCGCAGCGAAAGGTGGCTAAAATGAAGCGTTTCTTCGCCTGGGGCGCGCTGATCTTCGGCCTGCTCTATTTCGCCCTGCCGCTGATCGGCATGACCAACTTCTCGCTGAAAATGCGGCGCGGCGAGTACTCCTTCGACGCCTATGGCAAGGTGCTGACCGATCCGCGTTTCCAGGAAACCTTCAGCTATTCTGTGGTGATGGCACTGTTCACCATCGTTTTCGGTGTCCTGCTGGTGGTACCGACAGCCTACTGGGTGCGTCTGAAGCTGCCCGGCCTGCGGCCCTATATTGAATTCATCACGCTCTTGCCGCTGGTCATTCCGGCCATTGTCATCGTTTTCGGTTATATCAGGCTTTACAACACCTCGAGTTGGTTGCCGCTGACCGGCACGAGCTTTGGCACCAACCTGCTGTTGATGTTCGGTTATGCCACGCTCGCCCTGCCCTATATGTACCGCGCCGTAGACACCGGTCTTCGCACCATCGATGTGGCCACATTGACGGAAGCGGCGCAGAGCCTGGGTGCGGGCTGGACGACCATTCTCTCGCGCATCATCCTGCCCAATGTTCTGGTCGCCGTGCTCTCGGGCGCCTTCCTGACCTTCGCCATCGTCATCGGTGAATTCACCATGGCGGCCCTTTTGAACCGCCCGGCCTTCGGCCCCTATATGCAGCTCCTTGGCGCCAACCGCGCCTATGAGCCGGCAGCGCTTGCCGTGATTTCCTTCGGCATCACCTGGGGTTGCCTCGGTCTGATCCAACTCGTTTCCCGCTATCAGAAGGGCGCGCCTCCCAAGGCCTGAGGACAAGATTTTCATGAGCTTTTTGACACTTAGCAACATCAAGAAATCCTTCGGCTCCGTGCAGGTCGTGCATGATTTCAACATGGCCATTGAAAAAGGCGAATTCATCTCCTTTCTCGGGCCATCCGGCTGCGGCAAGACCACCGTTCTGCGCATGATCGCCGGTTTCGAAATCCCAACCGGCGGATCGATTGTCATCGACGGCAAGGACCAGACGGCGCTCAGACCGAACCAGCGCAATATCGGCATGGTGTTCCAGGCCTATGCGCTGTTCCCCAACATGAACGTCTATGAAAACGTCGCCTTCGGTCTGAAAGTCGCCGGCAAGCCGAAAGCCGAGATCGACGCCCGCGTGAAGGAAATGCTCCAGCTCATCCATCTGGAACATCTGGCCGACCGTTATCCCTATCAGATGTCGGGCGGTCAGCAGCAGCGCGTGGCGCTCGCCCGCGCGCTCGCCCCGAAGCCGGAAGTGCTGCTGCTCGATGAGCCGCTTTCTGCGCTCGACGCCAAGATCCGCGTCTCGCTGCGTGAGGAAATTCGCCAGATCCAGCAGAAACTCGGTATCACCACCATTTTCGTGACCCACGATCAGGAAGAGGCCCTGTCGATCTCTGACCGCATCGTGGTGATGAATGGCGGTCGTGCCGACCAGATCGGTTCGCCCTTCGATATCTACAACAAACCCGCCACGCGCTTCGTCGCCTCCTTCGTCGGCCCCCTGAATCTCCTCGACGCGACCCTGGTGGATTGCTGGTCCCACACCCTCC
>JAEXMK010000246.1 GCA_023444445.1 Pseudomonadota bacterium
CTGCCGATCTCCCCCCTTGAGGGGGAGATGCCCGGCAGGGTAGAGGGGGGTAAGCCGCGTGCACATCGCCATCACGCCCAAGCCTCCACACCCACAAACCCCGTCATTTGCAATTCCCGCGCATTCGTTAGCCCCAACGGCTGATGGGTTGCCGCCAGAACGATCCCGCCTTTTGCAAGATGGTCTTTCACAAGATCGGTAAACATGTCGTCTGCCGCCCTGTCGAGCGCCGCAGTCGGTTCGTCGAGAATCCACACCGGCCGCCATGCGACAAGGAGCTTTGCCATCGCGAAACGGCGCTGCTGGCCGGCCGAGAGGTAACCAAAAGGCAGGTGGGTAATGCCGGCAAGGCCGACACTCTCTGCCGCCTCGTCAATCGCTACGCCCGCTGCGCCGTGAAAGTCTCCAAGAAAATCCTTCCAGAAGCGCAGGTTCTCGGAAACTGTCAGTTCCGTCTTCATTGCATTGCGATGTCCAAGATAGTGGCAAGCCTCTGACGGCCGCATCTCTTCGTCAACCCCTTCGCCGGCTATCTTTACGCTGCCCTGTTCGGGCCGCAACAGACCGGCCACCGTGCGCAGCAGAGTCGATTTCCCCGAGCCGTTGCGGCCGGTCAGCACCAGTGCCTCGCCGCCGCTTAACTTGAAGGAAATATTCATGAATATGAAATCTTCGCCGCGTCGCACGCCAAGATTTTCCGCCGTCAGATGCATGCTGCGGTTCCGATTAAAATTTGCCGCTCGATCATAAAAAAATCGATTAGCGTCGTGGAATGGTCTGGCACGTTTGTCTGAAATTATCTATATGGGTGTCAACACGCCAGCGGCCGGCGTGAACATCATCTTGCGCCGGACTTGACGATTGCGAGGAGCAATTTTCACGTGCGGACAGCGGAAATGGTCGCACCCGCATCCTGATGTGCATGAGTGCATAGGTGTCCGCACGAACGTGTTGGCTATCAGTGTAAGCGGGGTTTTTATCCATGCCCAAATCACTCGACAGTTTCAAATGTCGTTCCGTTCTTACCGTCGATGGTAAGGACTATGTCTATTTCAGCCTGCCCAAGGCCGAAGCCAATGGCCTGAAGGGCGTTTCCAAGCTGCCCTATTCCATGAAGGTCCTGCTGGAAAATCTCCTGCGTTTCGAAGACGGCCAGTCTGTTACCAAGGAACATATTCTGGCGGTTTCCGAATGGCTCAACAATAAGGGCCTGACGGAAAACGAAATCGCCTACCGCCCCGCCCGCGTTCTCATGCAGGACTTTACCGGTGTTCCCGCCGTGGTCGACCTCGCCGCCATGCGTGACGGTCTCAAGGCTCTCGGTGGCGATCCTGAAAAGATCAATCCGCTGGTTCCGGTCGATCTTGTCATCGACCACTCCGTTATCGTTGATGAATTTGGCACGCCCAACGCCTTTGCCCGCAACGTCGAGCTTGAATATGAGCGCAATGGCGAGCGTTACCGCTTTCTGAAGTGGGGCCAGCAGGCCTTCAAAAACTTCCGTGTTGTCCCTCCCGGCACCGGCATCTGTCACCAGGTCAACCTCGAATATCTCGGCCAGACCGTCTGGACGAAGGAAGAGGACGGCGAGACGATCGCTTATCCGGATACCTGCGTCGGCACGGACAGCCACACGACCATGATCAATGGTCTTGGCGTTCTCGGCTGGGGTGTCGGTGGTATCGAGGCTGAAGCGGCCATGCTTGGCCAGCCGGTTTCCATGCTTCTGCCTGAGGTCATCGGCTTCAAGCTGACCGGCAAGGTCAAGGAAGGTGTGACCGCTACCGACCTCGTGCTGACCGTCGTGCAGATGCTGCGCAAGAAGGGCGTCGTTTCCAAGTTCGTCGAATTCTTCGGCCCCGGCCTTGATTCGATGTCTTTGGCCGACCGTGCGACCATCGGCAATATGGGCCCGGAATATGGCGCGACCTGCGGCTTCTTCCCGGTTGACAGCGAAACCATCAATTACCTGACGATGTCCGGTCGTGCAAAGGATCGTATTGCCCTTGTAGAAGCCTACTCCAAGGCTCAGGACATGTGGCGCACCGGCGACGGTTCCGATCTTGTCTTTACCGACACGCTCGAACTCGACCTCGGCGACGTGGTGCCGTCCATGGCCGGCCCTAAGCGTCCGGAAGGTCGCCTGCCGCTCGAGACAATCGCGCCCAATTTCGCGACGGCTCTTGAGAACGACTACAAGAAGCCCGGCCAGCTTTCGAGCCGCTACGCGGTTGAAGGCGAGGACTTCGATCTTGGTCACGGCGATGTGGCGATTGCCGCCATCACCTCCTGCACCAACACCTCCAACCCCTCCGTCCTCATCGCGGCCGGCCTTCTTGCCCGCAATGCGGTTGCCAAGGGACTGACCTCCAAGCCGTGGGTGAAGACATCGCTTGCACCCGGATCACAGGTGGTTGCCGAATATCTCGACAAGTCGGGTCTGCAGAAGGATCTCGATGCGATCGGCTTCAACCTCGTTGGCTTCGGCTGCACGACCTGCATCGGCAACTCCGGCCCGCTGCCGGCGCCGATCTCCAAGACGATCAACGATAAGGGCCTGATTGCGGCTGGCGTTCTCTCCGGTAACCGCAACTTCGAAGGCCGTATTTCGCCTGACGTGCAGGCGAACTATCTGGCCTCTCCGCCCCTCGTCGTTGCTTACGCCCTTGCCGGCACGGTCCAGAAGGACCTGACCAAGGAGCCAATCGGCAATGATAAAGACGGCAACCCGGTCTATCTGAAGGATATCTGGCCGACCTCCAAGGAAATCCAGGAATTCATCCTGAAATACGTTACCCGTGAGCTTTACGAGACGAAGTACGCCGACGTCTTCAAAGGTGATGCCAACTGGCAGGCCGTTCAGGTGCCGCCGGGCCAGACGTATGCCTGGGATGACAATTCGACCTATGTCCAGAACCCACCTTACTTCGTGGGCATGGGCAAGACGGGTTCGGGTCTCAAGAACATCAAGGGCGCGCGCGTTCTCGGTCTCTTTGGCGACAAGATCACGACCGACCACATTTCTCCGGCCGGTTCGATCAAGGCGGCATCGCCTGCCGGTGCTTACCTCACCGAGCATGGAGTTGGCGTTGCCGACTTCAACCAGTACGGCACGCGTCGTGGCAACCACGAAGTGATGATGCGCGGCACTTTCGCCAATATCCGTATTCGTAACCACATGCTCGGCCCGAACGGCAAGGAAGGTGGCTACACCATCCACTATCCGTCCAAGGAAGAGATGTCGATCTACGACGCGGCCATGAAGTACAAGGCCGAGGGCGTCCCGCTCGTCATCTTCGCGGGTGTCGAATATGGTAACGGCTCATCCCGCGACTGGGCGGCCAAGGGCACCAACCTGCTCGGCGTCAAAGCGGTCATCGCGCAGTCCTTCGAGCGTATTCACCGTTCGAATCTGGTCGGTATGGGCGTCGTGCCCTTCGTCTTCGAAGAAGGGACGTCCTGGGCGAGCCTCGACCTCAAGGGCGATGAAGTCGTCGAGATCGACGGTCTCGAAGGCGAGATCAAACCGCGTGAAAAGAAGATCGCCAAGATCACCTACAGCGACGGCTTGGTGAAGGAAGTTCCGCTTCTTTGCCGCATCGATACGCTTGATGAGGTGATCTACATGAACAATGGCGGCATTCTGCAGACCGTTCTTCGCGATCTGGCCGCTTAACGCTTTGACAATCGAAGGTGCCGGGAGGAATCCCGGCGCTTTCGTTTTTCAGTCTCTTTTTTTGTGATTGGCGCTCACCCCTTCGTGACTTTCTATTGAAGGGCGTTAGACGTTATTTTCCGGTTTGCATCCGGGCGGAATTGATCGCATCAATTCGTCTGGATATCTTCCGGACAAAGGTTTTTGTAATGCCCTTGAAATTCCCTCTGTCGATATGTCTTCTCGGCACGCTTCTCGTCACCTCCGCACAGGCGCAGGAGGCAGTGAAGGGCGTTGTCGAATTGTTCACATCGCAGGGATGCGCTTCCTGCCCGCCGGCGGATGAAGCCTTGCGCAAGATGATCCAGAAGGGCGATGTCGTCGGTCTCTCCTACCATGTCGATTATTGGAATTATCTCGGCTGGGTGGATTCGCTGGCCTCGAAGGAAAATACCGATCGCCAATATGGCTATATGCGCGCGCTCGGCCGCAACGGCGTCTATACACCGCAGGCCATCCTGAATGGCCGCGACCACGTCAAGGGTGCTGATGTCCGCGGCATCTATGACAGGCTCGATGTGTTCAAGCGTGAAGGTCAGGGGCTAAACGTGCCGGTTTCGTCGAAATTTGCCGGTGACGAGGTAGAGATCGATATTGGTGCGGGTCGTGGCAAGGCCGATGTTGTCGTGGCCTATTTCACTCGCGAGCAGACCGTGGAAGTGCAGAAGGGCGAAAACCAGGGGAAAAAAATGTCCTACTGGCACAGCGTCTATGATGTGCAGACGGTCGGCATGTGGGATGGCTCGCCGATGACGGTGAAGCTTCCGGCAAGCGTCGTGGCAAAGGTGAAGAAGGGTGGATGCGCCGTGCTGTTGCAGACGGCAAATGCCAGCGGCGATCCCGCGGCAATCGTCGGCGCAAGTATTCTGCTGGGGAATGAAACACCGTAATCGCCAAGCTGGCGATGGAAGATCCGATCCGGGCATTGGGGGCTGGGGGTAAAGGGTCAATGCACCGGACCGGGTCATCTTGGTGCCTAGGTATCAATTGACAATAGGACTATTCCATCCAATTCGGGCCATGGTTTGACCGAAATACGGCAGGCCATGTGAAAATGGCTGCCTAAATGGTTACCATTTTTAACCCCTGCTTTTGTCGTTGGCAGTCCTTTCGGAGGGATAGAGGGATGGAATTTTGTGTTGTCGCCTTCTGTTTCCCCTGCCATTCGAAAGCTTGTCGAATATCTCCCGGATTACGCTCTCCTGTGCGTGATGGCGGTGCGGAGACTTGCAATTTCACCCTCTCAGGCTCACACTGCATGGATGATTTGGGTGGAATCGGAGGTTATGGATGACCGATCAACCGGATGTGCAGCAGGTGCTGACCGCGTCACGCGACAATTCCACCGTTATCGATCTCCGTGAATATAAGACGAACAAGGACCCGTTGCCTGTCACCTTTCACCGGCGAGAGCTGGATGCGATCCTGCGCATCTATGGCCGCATGGTGGGGGAAGGCGAATGGCGTGACTATGCCATCGATCACCTGAAGGAAAAGGCGGTGTTTTCCGTCTTCAAACGGTCCGGTGAAATGCCGCTCTACAGGATCGAGAAGAACCCCAAGCTGGCTGTGAAACAGGGCGCTTATTGCGTTGTGAATGTGGATGGCCGCATTCTCAAGCGCGGCCATGAGCTGCCGCAGGTTCTCAAGGTCTTCGACAAGGTTCTGAAACTTATCGAGTGAGATGAGATGGTCGAGCTATCCTGTCGCGGCTTTAGGCGGCAGGCTGGTGACGAGGCAGTCGGTTGGAAATCCGGTAAATAAAAAGGCGGCCATAAGGCCGCCTTTCGCATATTTGCCAGTCGGTTCCTAACCCTTACTTGTCACGGTTACCCATGAATTGCAGGAGGAACATGAACAGGTTGATGAAGTCGAGATAAAGCGTCAACGCACCCATGATCGCCTTGCGGCCGGCCACAGCAACATCATCAGCATCGAAATACATTTCCTTGATCTTCTGCGTATCGTAGGCGGTGAGGCCTGCGAAGATCAGTACGCCGATGGCGGAGATTGCAAACTGCAGCGCGGACGATGCCAGGAAGATGTTGACGATCGAGGCGATGATCAGGCCGAACAGGCCCATGATCAAGAACGAACCCATGCCGGACAGGTCCTTCTTGGTCGTGTAACCGTAAAGCGAGAGCGCGCCGAACGAGGCAGCGGTCACGAAGAAGGTCTGTACGATGCTCTGGCCGGTATAGACCATGAAGATCGAAGAAAGCGAGACACCCATCAGCGCCGCATAGACCCAGAAGGTCGTTTGGGCGGCGGAGAGGCTCATGTTCTGAATACGGAAGCTAAGGAAGAACACCAGTCCGAGCGGTGCGAGCATGACAACCCAGCGCAGCGGCGAAGCAAAAAGCAACTGGGCGAAAGCCTCGTTCGACGCAGCCAGCGTGTAGGTGCCGAATGCCGCGACACCGGTGATGACCAGAGCCAGCGCCATAAGGTTGTAAACCTTGAGCATATAGGCGCGAAGACCTTCATCGATCATCGCACCAGACTGTGCACGGGTCTGCGCCATGCGGTTCTGGTAATTGTTAAAGTCAGCCATTGTTTCCTCTTTTGAGCTCCGTAATTGCTACGGTGTCGGGATACCTCCCGGGCGCCGCTGCGGAGCTTCAGCAAGCCTGCCTCAGAATATGATGGCAGATCGTGTCCGATACAAGGCCTTTTCCCGCCGAAAAGACACCATATGCGCGAAAAGCCCTCACGTTTTGGCGATCATTACAAAGAATTAATCGTTAAAGTTAAGCCGCGCACAACCGATGATCATTCCCCCGCCTGCCGCAGAACCGGCGCCGCCTTCTGCCCCAGGATGCGCCATGTACCGATAAGGCCGATGCCAACGGTCATGACGAGGGCTACGACAAGCGTTCCGATCGCCACATCTGGCAGGAAGCTGGACGGCAGCTTCATGATCCGCGCGATCACAAACCATGCGGAAACGCCGCCGGCAAAAAGCGCGAAGACGGCCGTGGCGAGACCGAGCATCATATATTCATAGGAGAAGGCGCGGATGAGCAGGTTCCGAGTACCGCCCAGCGTTTTGAGGATGACCGCGTCATGGGTACGGGCGCGGTTGCCGGCAGCAAGCGCACCGGCTAGCACCAGAACGGATGCAATGAGCGCGACGGCTGCGGCAGCGCGAATGGCGGTGGCGAGTTGGCCGACAAGCCTATTGACGACATCGAGCGCATCCTTCACCCGCACGCTGGTGATCGTCGGGAAGGTATTGGTGACGGCGCGCAAGATGCGGCCCTCGTCGCTGGCGGTTGC
Source organism: Pseudomonadota bacterium (assembly GCA_023444445.1). Lineage (GTDB taxonomy): Bacteria > Pseudomonadota > Alphaproteobacteria > Rhizobiales > Rhizobiaceae > Agrobacterium. The sequence goes on from JAEXMK010000246.1 coordinate 6,995, forward strand.
GGAAGGGTCGGAAAGGGTCGCGAGCCAGGCATGCGGTGCGCCGCGGAAGGTATTGGGCGAAAACACCATGACGAAATTGATCGAAAGGGATTCCCACTCGACATTGCGCAGATTGGCGATCTTGGCCGTGATGCTGCGGCCGAGCACGTTGACGGTGACCTTATCACCGATCTTGAGACCCAGATCTCCCGCCTCTTTCGCCGCGAACGAGACCAGCGGTTCGCCGTTATAATCCGGCTCCCACCATGTTCCTTCCGTCAGCGTCGCGTTTTCGGGCCGGTTCTCCGAATAGGTTATGCCCCGGTCGCCGCGCAGCAGCCAACGTCCTCCCGGCGGCACCTCCATTTTCGTCACGTCCGTGCCGTTCAACGCCATGATACGGCCGCGTAGCATGGGCACTTCGGTCAGGGTTCCCTCGGGCGCTTCCCGCTTCAGGAGGTCGCGGAAGCCCTGAACTTCACTGCCCTGAATATCCACGAAGAAGAAATTCGGCGCCTTTTCCGGCAGGCTGTCCGTCAGTTCGCGGCGCAGATTGCCGTCAATCAACGTCAGCGTCACAAGCAGGGTGAGGCCGAGGCCGAGGGACAGAACGACCGAAGGGGTGAGCGCGCCGGGGCGGTGAATATTGCCGATCGCCAGCCGAAGGGCGGCCGAATGAACGCGCGGGCTGCGTTTGGCGATGGCCTTGACGCCTGAGGCCACCAATCGCAGCACCACGAAGGCAAAAGCAATTGCCGCAAGGAACACCGAGGCGATGAAGCGGTCTTCCGCTGAAAAGATGGCGAGTGCGGCCAGCGCTGCCAAAAGCAGGCCGGTTGCGGCGAGATAAGGCCAGGATGGCCAACGGCCCTCCTCGAAACCCTGTTCGCGGAAGAGCGCCGTTGCCGGAACCTCACGCGCCTGACCGAGTGGCACGATGGCGAATGCGAGGGTCGTCAACAGGCCGAAAAGGGCGGCAAGACCGAGTGCACCGGGATAAAAGGCAAGCCCTTCCGGCACCGGCAGCACACCTTCCAGAAACCGCATGGCGATCAGCGGCGCGACAGCGCCCACCACAAGGCCGATCACGATACCGACGGCGGCAATGAAGGCGATCTGGAAAAGATAGGTCATGGTGACCACGGAGGCCGGTGCGCCCAGGCATTTCAGCGAGGCGATCGTGGTGCGCTTGGAATCGAGGAAGGCGCGCACGGCGTTGGCGACGCCGACACCGCCGACGATGAGGGCAGTCAGGCCCACCAGCGTCAGGAATTGCGAGAAACGGTTGACGTTATCGGTCAGCGAGGGTGCTGCCCGGTCGCTGGTGCGGATGGACCAGCCGGCGTCGGGAAAAGCCTTGTTGGCCGCGTCGGTCATGGTTGACCGTGCCGCCGGGTCGTTCAGCTTGATTTTGTAGGCGTGTTCGACGAGGCTACCGGTCTGGATGAGGCCCGAAGCAAAGAGGGCGTCGCGGCTTACCATCAGCCTTGGAGCGAAACCGAAACCATCGGACAGGGCGTCCGGTTCATCGACGACCGTGCCGGTCAGTTTCAGTTTCGTATTTCCGAGCAGAATTTCATCACCGACCTTGATGCCGAGCCGTTCCAGAAGAAGCGGCGCGGCGACGGCACCATAGGTGTCGCCGTTGACAGTCAGAAGTTCGCCGAGCGGCCGATTGGGGTCGGCGACAAAGGTGCCATAGAGCGGATAGGCGCCGTCAATGGCTTTTACTTCCGTCAGGGTCTGTTCGGAGCCATCGGCAAGACGGGCCATGGATCGCAGACCGGTGGAAACCGCGACGGTGCCGAGGCCGTCGAGATAGGACCGTTCTTCTGCCGTTGCCTCCCTGTTACGCATTTCAAAACGGACGTCTCCGGCGAGGATCGACTGGCCTTCGGTGGCAATGGCGCTGGTAACCGCGCGTGACACGGAATTGACGGCGGCGATGGCGCCGGTCCCCAACGCAATACAGGCGAGGAAAATGTAAAAGCCGCGCAGGCCCCCGCGAATTTCGCGGCGCGCGAGCCTTGCGGCGTTTCTGATATTGGCGAGGGATGGGAGAAGGGATCCAATCATGCCGGTACCGCCCGCGCCATCTGGGGGCGGGCGCTGTCGCCCTCGATCTCGCCGGAGCGTACCTTGATCTGCCGCGAGCAGCGGGCGGCGAGCGACGGATCATGGGTGACGAGCACCATGGTCATGCCGCGTTCGGCCTGTTTGGCAAACAGGAGATCGGCAATCTGTTTACCCGTATCGGTATCGAGATTGCCGGTCGGTTCGTCGGCGATCAGCACGGCCGGTGAGGGGGCAAGCGCGCGGGCGATGGCAACACGCTGTTGCTCGCCGCCGGAAAGCTGGCCGGGATAGTGGTTGAGACGTTCGCCGAGACCGACGGCGATGAGTTCGCGTTTGGCGATCTCGAAGGGATTGGCGGCGTTGGCCAATTCCAGCGGAACAGCCACATTCTCCAGCGCCGTCATATTGGCGATGAGGTGGAAAGACTGGAAGACGATGCCGATATTGCGGCCGCGAAAATCCGCAAGCGCATCTTCGCCGAGCTTGTGCAGTTCCGTATCCGCTATGACGATTTCGCCGCTGTCGAGCCGCTCCAGCCCTGCGAGCACCATCAGCAGCGTCGATTTTCCCGAGCCGGAAGGGCCGACGATACCAACCGCCTCGCCTCCGCCGATGGAAAGATCGATGTTCTTGAGAACGTGAACGGAGGCGGCGGCGTTACCGAGGGTGAGGTCGGCCTTCTTCAGCTCTATGATGCTTTTCGTCACAATTCTCGTTCCTATATAGGGGGATGAAACGGTTTGGCGGTCTACGCGTTCGGTGTTTCACGACAATGGGAACCAAGTTAGGAAAGCCGTGATGAGATTTAAAGCTGCCCTGTTTCACTTCATCGTCATTCTCGCCGCCGCCTTTTCCGCTTCGGTGGCCACGGCTCAGGAACGGACATTACAACTGGTCGGCCTCGGTGACAGCCTCATGGCCGGGTACCAGCTGCCGCCCACCGATGGCTATACCGCACAGCTTGAAGCTGCATTAAAGGCAAAAGGTATCAACGTCGTCGTTACCAATGCCGGTGTCTCCGGTGATACGTCTTCCGGCGGGCTGGCACGGGCGGAGTGGTCCGTTCCCGATGGAACAGATGGAGTCATTCTGGAGCTCGGCGCCAATGATGCCCTGCGTGGTATTGCCCCGGAACAGACAGAAAAGAACCTCGATACCATCATTTCCGGTTTCCAGAAGCGTAATATAGCTGTGCTGCTGGTCGGCATTATGGCGCCGCCGAACATGGGTGAAGATTACGCCAAGCGGTTCAACCCGATCTTTGCAAGGTTGGCCGAAAAATACAACCTGCCGCTTTATCCCTTCTTTCTGGATGGCGTCGTGACGGATGATGCCCTGAAGCTAGAGGACAAGATGCATCCTAATACAAAGGGGGTGGCAATGATGGTGGAGAAATCTTTGCCGGCTGTTGAAAGCTTCATCACGACAATCGGTGCGCAAAAAAAATAAGCACTTGCGCCAGTGTGCATTGCGTGATTCGCTATGCTTGTTCTGCCAAGAGATTCGGGGAGCTCGCCATGCCGAGACTGTTTACCGCCCTCGAAATTCCGCGCAATGCGGCTATGAGCCTTTCATTGTTGCGCGGTGGTCTGCCGGGAGCCCGGTGGATTGACGTGGAGAATTATCACATAACCCTGCGTTTTATCGGTGATATTGACGGGCGCACCGCCGATGAGGTGGTCGACAGGCTGGATCGGATCGAAAGGCCGGAATTCCAGCTCAACCTCACCGGTATGGGGTCTTTCGGTTCCAAGAAGCCGCATTCCATCTGGGCCGGCGTTTCTCCCTCGCCGGAAATGAATGCGTTGCAGGCGGAAATCGAGAGGATTTGCCAGAGGATTGGCCTCCCGCCCGATCCCCGCAAATTCATGCCGCATGTCACGTTGGCGCGGCTGCGCTCCTCGCGTGTGGATGATGTGGTGCATTATCTTTCCGGACGCGGCAACTTCCGTACCTCGCCCTTCACGGTCGGCCGTTTCGTGCTGATGTCTTCAAAGGAATCGGTGGGGGGTGGCCCTTATATCGTCGAAGAGGCTTTCCCGCTTCATGAGGCACGGTCCAGCTCCATCTTTTCGAGCAACGATCTGCATCCCGCCAAGAGCATGTTGTAGACATCCACGAACCCGTCCTCGGCCCCATAATAGGGATCGGGGACGTTTTCCCGGCGGCCCGTTGCATAGTCCATGAAGAGATGGATTTTATGTCCAAGGTTTTCCGGGCTCGATTGACGAAGGTTGGCCAGATTGTCTTCGTCCATGGCGAGGATAAGGTCGAAGGCTTCGAGATCCGCACGGGTGACCTGCCTTGCCCGTTGTCTCGAAATATCAATGCCATGCTTGCGCGCGACGGCAATAGATCGGCTATCAGGCGCGTCACCCGCGTGCCAGCCACCGGTGCCGGCGGAATCGATCGTGAACCTGTCCGACACGGCCGCCTCGTCACAAAGTTTCCTTAGAACGCCTTCGGCAAGCGGTGAGCGGCAAATATTGCCCATGCAGACAAAAAGAATAGCTGTATGTTTCATGGCGTGTGCGTCGATCCGGGCGTTCAAGCGTTATGAGTCTGAATTGGAGGTTAGTTCATGAAATACCCGAGACTCGAGCCGGACGCTATACAACACGCGCTCTCAAAGCTGGAAGGCTGGTCCTTGCGGGAAGACGGTGCGGCGATCGTCCGCGCTTTCAAATTCGCGAGTTTTGCGGAAGCCTTCGGCTTCATGACCGAGGCGGCGTTGGCCGCAGAAAAGCTCAACCATCATCCTGAGTGGTCGAATGTCTATTCCCGCGTGAAGGTCTGCCTTACAACGCATGACTCGCAAGGGGTGACCGAGCGGGATTTTCTTCTGGCCGAGGCAATGCAGAAAGCGGCGGCTGGCCGGGGGAATTGAACGGCTGTCTTTCAAACCCATATAATAGCCGTGACCGGAGGACCGTCGATCATGGATGATGTGAAAATCGGTGAAATTCTTCTGCCGGGTGAAACCGACAAGCAGCGTGAGCGCGAAGACATTGTTCGCGCCAAGTTCTGGCCGAAGCTGAAGCGTGTCATGGCGAAAGTGCCGTTTGCCCGCGATGCGGCCGCTGCCTACTATTGCGCAATCGATCGCGATACGCCCCTGCGCGCCAAGGGCATCATCCTGGCTGCACTCGCCTATTTCATCATGCCGTTTGACGCCGTGCCCGATATGCTGGCCGTCGTCGGATTTACCGATGATATTGCGGTCATCACTGCCGCGCTTGCGATGATCCGTGCCCATATCAAGATGGAGCATTACGATGCGGCTGATGCCATGTTGAAGAGGCAGCAGGAGGCCGAGTAACGCCTCTGTGATGCCCCGCATCGGTGCTGCCGGATGCGTGACAAATTCTTGCCTGAATTTATGTGTCATACACGCGGGGGAAGGGTGTTTTGCGCCCTTTTCCTCAGGGCGTCGGGAGTCGCCAATCTGTAACACTGCAAGACGTTTCCGGCTTTTTATGCATGTTGTTGACGGTTTGGTAACCGCTTCCCGACCACAATGAGAAAAGACGATCCGCACCTGAACGTGGCCGATCCAGAAAATGGAGCCCGCCGCTGCTTCGGGCCAATGGAAGACAATAACCCGGCAGGAAATTCTATGTTTGTAAGAAGTGTAGCAACCGCAGCGGCCATTTTGCTGACCAGCGTCGGCGTAGCATCTGCACAGTCGCCCACGCGCATCCAGCAGTTCAAT
>JAEXMK010000070.1 GCA_023444445.1 Pseudomonadota bacterium
ATGCCCGGCAGGGCAGAGGGGGGTGATTACACCCGCCGAGATCCCCACATCCCCTGTTGTCATCCCGCCCCGCTTGCCCTAATCCTTCTCCCAGAAAAATGGGGAAGAGAATGCGCGATCTGAGTGATTTCAAGGGATGTCCAGCACCGCAGCCTGTGGTGCTGAAGGGTCGTTATGTGACCGCCGAACCGTTCGATCGCCAAAAACACCTCACAAGGCTCTGGGACGCCCTTGGCGGCGAGGGCGTGAATGCGCTTCTCAGATACTTCCCGCAAAACGCCTTTCCCGGTGCCGATGCCTTTGGTGACTGGCTGGTCGGCTCGGGCGAAAAACTTAACTGGATCACGCTGATCTTCGTTGAAAACGCCACCGGCGACGTTGTCGGCATGGCGAGCTACATGCGGCCCGATCCCGCGAACGGCGTGGTCGAGGTCGGCTCCGTCGCTCACGGTGCAAAGATGAAGCGCTCGCCGCTTGCCACCGAGGCGCATTACCTGATGGCGAAACACGTGTTTGAGGATCTCGGGTATCGCCGTTACGAGTGGAAATGCCACAACGAAAACGAGCCCTCCAAGACCACCGCGAAACGCTATGGTTTCACCTTCGAGGGAGTATTCCGTCAGCACATGGTCTCGAAGGGCCAGAACCGCGATACCGCATGGTTTTCGATGATCGATAGCGAATGGCCGCTGATCGGCAGGGCCTTCGAAGCCTGGCTTTCGCCTGACAATTTTGAGGCCGATGGCAAACAGAAACGCAAGCTTGAGGATATCCGCGCGGAGCTTGCCAATGCCTGAGACGCCGACATCAGAGAAAAAGGACAGGTCGCCGGCCATCGCCGCCGCCCTTATCATCGTCGGTTTCGGGATCGTGTTCTTCGTCATGCCGAAGATCATGCTCTGGCTGGGCGACTATTCGCCCTGGCTCGCCGCCGCCTTCGGCGCGGTTGCGGTCCTGTGTTTCTTCCTGCTGTTCTGGCTCCGCGCCCGCTATCAGCGCCGCCGCGACCATCAGAACTGAAGCGACGCGCCGAGCAGCAATAGGCCCATGATCAGCACGAACAGCGCGCCGGCGATTTCGATCGCGTGGCTGATGCCGGCCGCCTTGCGGCTGCCGGGGCCAGCGAAGCGCACGGCAAGCCCCTTGGCCGATACGGCCATGATGGCGAGGGCCGACACCGTAATGGCGGTGCCGAGCGACATGGCGAGCACGGAAAGCACGCCACCGAGATAAAGACCGTTCAGAAGCGCAAAGCTCATGACGATGATCGCACCCGAGCAGGGCCGGAGCCCCACGGCGATGATGGCCGACCACGCCTCGTGCAGGCTGAAATTCTTGCTCTTCAACAGCATCGGATCGGGCGCATGAGATTTACCGCAGGCGTTGCAGAGATCCCCCGTGCCGTTATGGTCGTGATCTGCAAAGACCGGCTTGCCCTGAAACCGCAGCCCCGTGCCCATGCCGGTGGTTCTGGCCGCAGGTGACTCGCCCGCTGTGGCGAGAACGGGAACCGGTTCGCACCGGATACGCAGCGACCAGAGCTTGCGCACGAGCAGCCAGGCCCCGAACAGTGCCACCATGGCAAAGCTGGCGATCTCCATCGCCTGCGTTGCCTTGGTCATGGTGATGGAAGTGCCGCGCAGCACCAGCCAGGCAGCACCAACGAGGCCGATGGCCATCAAGCCCTGAATAAGCGCCGAGACGAAAGAAATGAGAATGCCGCGTTTCAGCTGCGTTTCATTGGCGATCATGTAGGACGAAATGACCGCCTTGCCGTGGCCGGGGCCGGCGGCGTGGAAAACGCCATAAGCAAAGGAAAGGCCGATCAGCGAGCCGAGCGCCCAGCTATCCTCGCGCATTGCCTTCAGCGCACCGGTCAGCGCCCGGTAAAACATCTGCTGGTGTACATTGATCCATTGCATCAGCGGCGCAAATGGCCCGCCGACGGAAAAGGACGGTTCCGCCGAACCGATGCCGAGCGGCGACTGCGCATGAGCAACGCTCGCCACGGCAAGGAAGCCGATGGCAAGGGCGGCAATGCCTGCCCTGCGGCTCAGCATGATATCTCCAGCCGGGTGGCGAAGAGCTTGGTCATGTCGGTGCCGGTCGGATCGTTGAAGAAGGCGTCGGTGAGCGAACTCTGGTTCTGCGAGATAACTTGGTCGGGGTCAGGGCGAACGATATGATGCTTGCAGGCATTCAAATCCTTGCCCTGTGTGGCGATATCGCTGTCCTTGGCGAAATCGATCGCCGTATACATGGTCGGATCCCAGGCGCCGAAACTGAGCTTGCCTTTGACGGCGAGCGGTTTCACCGGCTTCACCGAGAAGAACATCAGAATCTGCTGGTCCTTGTAGTCGACATGAATGGTATCGGGCTTGGAAAACTCCACCGGTTTCCCGTTGTCGGTGATGAAGGTGTAGTAGGAATATTCGGCAAGCGATTCCTTGACCGTATTGCCGATCTCGGCCAGCTCGTCCTTGTCCAGCTTAAGGTCGCTGTTCTTGTCGTAATCCATCACCACGCTTGCGGAGAACATCTCGTCGAAACGCCAGATATTGCGCACTTCTTGAATGGTGCCATTCTGCCCCTCGACGATTTCCATGCGTGCTTCCGCGAAGATGTGCGGGTGCGCCGAAGCCGCAACGGGAATGGAGGTCAGGCCAGCCGCAAGAAGCAATAGTCGTCTGTTCATTATACGGTCTGTCCTGACGTCGAATCTCGAAGGCCCGACTGTAGCAGAAATTGGGACCGAATTTCGACCTGATCCATCGCGGCTTTCAACGCGACGTCAGAAGGTGCCCGTGAAACGGGAAGTGATGCTGGAGCCGTCGTAAGCAAGGTCGGTATTGCGCTCGCCGTGCAGCAGGCGGTTGAATTCCAGTTCCAGCTTGCTGTTCTTGCCGGTATCGAACGACAGTGTGGCCACCAACCTGCGCTCGCTGCTGTCGTAGTTGTAATAAATCCAGTCCTTGTGGACCTGATGCAGCGCAAGATCCAGCCCGACCTTTTCGGAGAGTTTACTTTTGACGACGAATTGCCAGCGGCGATGGAATTCGGCAATCGGGTCATCCAGATCGAAAAGCGCATAGTCCTGCGAATAGCCGACACCGAAGGCGAGGCGCTCGGAGGCCTTCATCTCGGCTTCGGCGCGCAGATAGGGCCGGGTGCGCTTCACCTTGTCGCTGATCTCGTCGCCGGGGGCCTGCGGCCCTCTTTTTTTGCATGGGTTGCTGGCGTGAACAACGTGCACAAAGATGCCGAATTTCTACTACCCACGATGGTTTTCCGGTGTGATCAGAGCTGCTTTTGAGTGGGTGCAAACGATCTTTGAATGTCGGCGCGAATTCTTTTTATATTAGTTAAATATTGCAAATGTTAATAGGAATACGTTCCATCGCGACCTTTTTATCAAAGTCATTTACGCGATTTTAACCACGATGTTCTTCAATCTGGGGGTGCGCTAACCCCGTCAAGATGCTGCGCTTCTGGTCGCGAAATACTCGCAGCCCGCAGGTGACGGGATGTTATTTTCAAGGAGCTATCGCATGTTGAAACAATCTCTTCTCGCGCTCGGCCTGCTTGGCGGTCTCGCCAATGCTGCTGCTGCTGCCGACGCCGTCAGCGACATTCCGTCCGCGCCTGTTGTCAACGACGTTGCGCCCGCCTTTTCCTGGGATGGCGTTTATCTGGGCGCGTCTGCGGGTTACGGCTGGAACCGGGTCAAATCGACGACTTTCGGCGTCACCACGAAGCATGAATTTGATGGCGGCCGTTTTTCCGGTTTCGCAGGCTATAATGCCGAGGTTGCCCCCTCGGTCATTCTCGGCGTCGAGGGTGGTCTTGGTTACGCCTGGGGCGACAAGACTATCGTCACCAACGAGGTTTCGGCGGGCCTGAACGGCTCTGCGCGCCTGCGCGCGGGTTACGCTATCGACCGCGCGCTGATCTACACCGCCGCCGGTTATACCGCGACGGACAGCAAGGTTAAGGCACCGTTTGGTGAGGACAGCAAGGTATTGCATGGTTGGACCGTTGGTGCGGGCGTAGACTACGCGTTCACCAACAACCTGTTTGGACGTGTCGAATATCGTTACAACGACTTCGGCAAGGAGACCTACCATACCGGCCCCATCACTTCGACCGGTGATCTCAGCGAGCACGTCGTCAAGGTTGGCCTCGGCGTGAAGTTCTGACCTATATTTCGTTTTCGACAGGGGGCGCCGCACCGTTGCGACGCCCCATCTACCTCATGCGGCGGCCCTGGCGTCGATCCGGCGAACCTTGAACCTATTCCGCTGGAAACGAAAACGCATATTGCCTTTCGCGCAGGCTTGAACAGCGCACCCTTTTGATGGGATGGTGGGTTCCAATCCACTCGCACCTGCCAGTCTCCAGTCGATTCCCATGCTACAGAAAAGCACTCCGCCGGGCGCTTTTAATCGTCAGGCCTATTTGATCGCGTTGCTGGTTTTCATCGCCGGCAGCACCAATGCCGCCATCGTGCCGTTTATCGGGTTCTACATCATTCAGGTACTTGGCCATCCGCCGGCAACGCTCGGTCTTTACAGTGTGACGGCGGCGCTGGCCTCCATCGTCGCCAGTCGCATCTATGGCGAGCGGGTGGATGCCGGCGTGCGGGTCAGGCCGTTGCTGCTGCTGTCCGTCGCAGGCGCCTTCGTGGCGGCGGCCGCTGCGAGTTTCGGGCATCTGGCGCTGCTGGTCGCGATAACGGCGACGGGCATGGGGCTTTCCAACGCGGCCACCACCCTTGTGTTCAGTTATGGCCGTTATCATGGCCGGGTCTCAGCGCTCGACACCGTTGCTTACAATGCTTTCCTCAGAATGATGGTATCGCTGGCATGGATGGTGTTGCCGGCTGCCGCTTTTCTGATCGTCGATCTTGCCGGTGCAAAGGCCGTCTTCGTGAATGCGATGCTGATGGCGGCCATCTGGGGGGCGCTTGCGTTTACAATCGTGCCGCGTGGCCAGACCTGCCCGATGGAGCGGCGGAATGAGGGCGCTGGCGAAGTGGGACGCAACCTGCCGCTGCTGATGGCGGCGGCGGCGAGTTTCTGCATGTCTTTCGCCCACGCGCTCTGCGCCTCGGCTCTGCCGGTGTTTCTGGTGCGTGAGGTGGGGTTGCCGGACTATGCGCCGGGCCTGTCGCTCAGCGTCAAATGCGCTATGGAAGTCCTGCTCATTCTTCTTGCGCCGCGCATCATGCGCCGGATCAGCGCACGGCTGCTTCTGAGCGGTGCGGCAGTGACGGCGATCATCGCCTTCAACATCATCGCCTCGGTTACCACTCTTCCGGCCATGCTGCTGGGGGCTGCGATGGAGGGGGCCTATTACGGCCTTTTCGCCGGCACCTGCCTCACCTTCGTGCAGGGCTTTGCCCGCGGACGCACGGCGCGGGCAACGGCGCTCTACATGAATTCAATCTTTTTCGCCGCGCTGTTTGCGGTGCCGCTGATGGGGTTCGTATCGCAATATGCAAGCTTCGGCACCTCTATTCGCCTTGCTTCAGTCGGGGCGGGTGCGGCGATGCTGCTGCTGTTTCTGACGCGGCGGCAGGTGGCGGAATAGGGCGTTCCGGTAATAGTAGGGGAGAATTTCATCCGGCCTTGCGGCCCGATCATCCCTCACGCAGAAATATCGATAATCCCGCAATCACCCGCTTCTGAAGCAAAGGCGAGCAGTTTGCCGGTGGCGCTCCAGTCCATGGATGTGATTGCACCCTTGCCGGGGCGGCGCAGCAGGGCTTCCTTGCCGTCGGCGAGCCGCACGCCGAGGATCATGCCGTCGATGAAGCCGATGGCGAGAACATCTTCCACGGGGTGGAAGGCGACGTTGGTGGCCAGGATGTTGGCGCGGCTGCCGAGTTCTTCCGGGGCCTTGCCCATCGGGCCGTCCTTACCGGAGAAGGGCCAGACGATCGCTGCCGGTGCGCCCGATGAGGCGAGCCACTTGCCCTTTGCCGACCATGACACGGATTTGACCTTGGCGGGATAACCCGTCATGCGCATGTGGCGGGCTTCCATGCCGCCCTTGGTGGCTTCCATCTTCCAGCCATGCAGGGCGTTTTCCTGCATGGTGGTCACGAGGAACTTCCCATCGGGCGAGAAGGTGACGCCGGTATGCGCGCCTTTCCACTCCAGATCGACGGGGTCGCCTGCCGTCGCCACCCAATGCAGCGTCACGCCGTTGTAACGGGCAACGGCAATGCGCAAGCCCTTCGGTGCAAAGGCAATCGCCTCGACCGTGCGTTCTTCCTTGAATTCCTTGACCGTGCCGTCGGACAGTCGCACGAAGCTGGATTTGCCGACGCCATAAGCAACCGCCTTCTGCGGGCCGCCGGCAACCACGCCCACCCATTTGCGCGGTACATTGGCGATCTCGCTGATGCTGCCATCATGGCCGATACGCAGCACACGCCCGTCTTCGCCGCCGGAAAGCAGCGTGGCGCTGTAGGGGTCACGAATGCAGGTCAAAAGCCCGTCATGCGCCTCAGTCACCTTCTCGCCGCCATCGAGCCGGTGAATGGTGCCGGCGGCGGTGGCAAACAGGGGAATGTCGCCGAGAAAATGGGTCGAGACCACGTGGCCTTCGATATCAAGCGGGGCAACAGTCGGCATGGGGCATCGGTCTTTCGTATCTG
>JAEXMK010000186.1 GCA_023444445.1 Pseudomonadota bacterium
GCACGGTGGTGTTTGCCACCGTGCCAGCGCTGCTTATTCTGAAACGCTCAGGAAGCGGCTGAGGTGTTCGTTGGCAGCATTGTCGACCCAACCCTTGACGCGGTTGGAAACCAGCCAGAGATCGGCCTGCGTCAGAAGCGGCGCGACCGGCTGTTCCTTCATGAGGATGGTCTCTGCATCATGCAGCAGCTTCGAGCGCGCTGCCGGATCCTTTTCGTCATAGGATTTCTTCATCAACGCGTCGTATTCGGCGTTGTTGAACTTCGAATAGTTGAAGGTCTTGTTGGAGGATACCGAAAGCGCCAGGAAGTTTTCCGCATCCGCATAGTCGGCAACCCAACCGGCGCGCGCCACGTTGAACTTTCCACCTTCCTGCAGATAGCCATAGTGCGAAGCGACGTCGAGGTTCACCAGCGACACCTTCGCGCCGAACGTGTTCTTCCACATATCCGCGATCGCCGTCGCCACGCGTTCATGGTTCGGGTTGGTGTTGTAGCGGATTTCGACGGAAAGCGGCTTGCCGCCTTCACCGTAACCGGCCTCCTTCATGAGCTTGAGCGCTTCGTCTTCCCGGTCGAGCTGCGACAGCTTGGCGAAATCGGCCTTCGCCGGCTCGCCGTAGGAATCCATGCCCGGGGGAACCATGGAGTAGGCCGGAACCTGAGATCCGCTGTAAATCTCCTTGGCGAGGAAATCGCGGTCCACTGCCATGGAAAGGGCTTGGCGGACACGCACGTCGTTATACGGCGCTTCGCGGGTGTCGAAGGTGTAATAATATGTCGCGAGCGTCGGCGAAACGTGAACCTGTTCGCCATAGGACTTGCGCAGCCGGTCGATTTGGTCCGCAGAGAAGTTGTATGCGAGGTCCATTTCCTTTGCTTCGAAACGACGAACGGAGGCGGCTTGGTCGTCGATCGGGTAGAAGATGACCTTGTCGATCTTGGTGTTTGATGCGTCCCAGAAGTTGGTGTTTTTGACGACCGTCAGGCTGTCATTGGGAACATGCGCTTCGAGCTTGTAAGCGCCGTTCGAGACCATGACACCCGGCTTTACGAAGTCGGTGCCGTTCTTATCGTAGCTCGCCTTCGAGATTGGCAGAGCCGTCTGGTGAGCAAGAAGTTCAAGGAAGAATGGTGTTGCACGCTCGAGGGTGATCTCAAGGGTCTTGTCATCCACCGCCTTTACGCCCAGCTGGTCAACCGGAGTTTCGCCCTTGTTGATCTTTTCGGCGTTCTTGATCGGGTAAAGAATATTTGCATATTTTGCTGCGGTCTTTGGGTCTTCCACACGCTGGTAGGAGAACACAAAATCTCCAGCCGTTACCGGCGTGCCATCCGACCATTTCGCATCCGCGCGCAGCTTGAATGTGTAGACGGTGCCGTCGTCAGACAGCGTCCAGCTTTCCGCGGTACCGGGAATGATCTTGCCGGCAGCGTCGTAAATGGTGAGACCTTCAAAAAGGTCTTTGAGGATGAAGGCTTCGATGTTGATCGAGGTTTGAGCCTGATCGAGCGTCTGCGGTTCCCCGGAATTGCCGCGGTGCAGAACCGTTTCCGCGAGTGCGGAACTGGCGCCGAGCAGAAGCGATCCGAGCAGCAGAGTAGTGCGAACTGTTGTTGTTATGGACATTGTTTTCTTTCCCCGTGAGTATTTTAAGCGCACAAACAAGGCCAAATTTCTCCGAAGTGCAACCACAATAAATTGTGAGTTGGCGGGGAACCCACAGCTTTGGTGGGGCCAGCGTGCTCTCAGTCTATTGCGCCATCCTCTCTCCGTTGCATGAAATCCAAACAAATGGATAGGCAGGTTCCGGCCTGCGGCGTCAACAAAAAAGGGGCGACCGACCGGCCGCCCCGCTTACTTTTAAACCAGGTGAAAGTGCGTTTTATGCCGGTCGTTCTTCGCCCGCATTCGGCCGCCAGGTAATCAGCTTTTTCTCCGCAACATCGAGAATGAGGTCGATGATGAGCACGAAAACCGCCAGGATGATGATGCCTGCGAAGACGCCGACCGCGTCGAAATTCCCTTCGGAGCGAGCAATCAGGTAACCGAGGCCTGCGGAAGCGCCGAGATATTCGCCGATGATCGCGCCAACCACGGCAAAGCCGACGGAGGTGCGCAGTGACGACAGGATCCAGCTCGCTGCAGCCGGGAAGTAGACGTGGCGCAGCAGATCCGAACGCTTGGCGCCCAGAATGCGGGTATTGGACAGCACGACCGGGTTTACCTCACGCACGCCCTGCATGGCGTTGAAGAAGGTGACGAAGAAAACGAGCGTGACGGCCAGTGCAACCTTTGACCACAAGCCAAGACCGAGCCAGAGAACGAAGATTGGTGCCAGAACGACACGCGGAATGGCGTTTACCGCTTTAATGAAGGGATCGAGCACGCGGGCGACGAAGGGGCTGAGACCGAGCCAGACGCCGGCGCCGACGCCAAGACCGGTGCCGATGACGTAGCCAAGCACGGTTTCGCTGAGCGTGATGCCGACATGTTTATAGAACCCGGCATCGGCAACCCAGGCGATGACCTGTTTGACAATGTCATAGGGGGCCGGGAAGAAGAAGCGGTCGATGGCACCCGAGGAAACACCAAGCTGCCATCCGCCCAGGAGAACGACCAGAAGAACGACCTGGATGATACGAACATTAACGGCTTGCATAGCTTTTCTCCACTTCGCCACGCAGGGACGCCCAGATATCGCGATAGAGCGTCATGAATTTAGGATCGAGTTTGATTTCGGCGACGTTGCGGGGCCGTTCGAGATCGACGGGGAAGCTCTCGATAACGCGGCTCTTCGGGCCGGCTGCGAGAACGACGACGCGGTCTCCGAGTGCGATTGCCTCTTCCAGATCATGGGTTATCATCACCACCGCACGGCGGTCTTCCTGCCACAGGCGCAGCAATTCGTTCTGCATCAGGTGGCGGGTATGGATATCCAGTGCGGAGAAGGGCTCGTCCATCAGGATGACCTTCGGCTCGGTGATGAGCGCCTGCGCCATCTGCACACGTTTACGCTGGCCGCCTGAGAGCTGATGCGGGAAACGGTCGCCAAAACCTTTCAGGCCGACCTTTTCGAGCCAGGCCGTAACCTTGGCGCGCCGTTCGTCCTCGGCGACACCCCGGAACAGCAGGCCGAGTTCCACGTTCTGATATGCCGTCTTCCAGGGAAGAAGTGCGTCCTGCTGGAACAGATATCCGATGGTGTTCTGAACGCCCTGAACGGCCGTGCCGTCGATTGAAACCTTGCCCTGCGCAGGCTTCAGCAACCCTGCGATGGCGTTGAGGATGGTGGATTTTCCGCAACCGGTGGGGCCAACGATGGAGAGAAACTCTCCATCGCCAACCTTGAGGTTGACGTTTTGAACGGCAACGAACGAACCAAATGCCATGGTCACGTCATCGATTGCCACCATCGGCTGGGGTTTGAGTTCCGTCACGGGCTCTAGCTTTCTCACTGGCGAAGACATTGCAGGACCTCAGTTTCCGCCCTTCGAAGCCGCAGCCTCGACGAACTTGTTGGTATAGGTGGTGTTGAGATCGATCGTCGCCTTTGCGACCGCATCGTTGAAACTTTTCAGAACGGCGAGTGGCGTTTCGAGATCGGCCGGCTCGAACTTGCCGTCTTCGGAGAAGATCGCCTTGGCCGCTTCGACAGCCTTGATGTAGGTCTGCTTGTCACCGGACACGAAATCATCTGGAAGCTTCGCGACGATTTCTTCCGCCGAATGCTGCTTCATCCAATGCAGAGCCCGAACCGTGGCATTGGTGACCTTCTGGATCACTTCGGGATTGGCATTGATGTAGTCTTGGGTCGCATAAAGGACTGATGTCGGATAGATGCCGCCATAGACGTCCTTGGCGCCCTGATCGCTGCGGGCGTCGATGAGGATCTTGCCCAGCCCGCGTTCGACGACGATGGTTGCTGCGGGATCGTAGTTCACGAGCAGATCGATCTTGCCCTGCTGCAGCGCGGCGACGGCCGCAGCGCCCGAACCGACGCCAATGATGGAGATGTCGTTGTCGCTGAGATTGTGCTGCTTCATGTAGTAACGAATGAAGAAGTCCGACGAAGAACCGGGCGAGGTGATGCCGACCTTCTTGCCCTTGATTGTCTCAGGCTTGGCCGGGTCAAAGTCGGTGTCGTTCTTGCCGGCGAGAACCAGACCCGAGTTGCGGGCGAGCTGTACGAAGCCCACGACATGTTTGTTCTGCGACTGCATCTGGATCGTGTGATCGTAGAAACCGACGGCGACGTCGGTGGAGCCAGCAACCAGTGCCTGGAGCACCTTCGATCCGCCCTGTGCGAAGTTCTCGGTGGTGACATCGAGCCCTTCGTCCTTATAGAAACCGAGGCTCGCCGCCACGGGGAAAGGCAGATTGTTGAGGTTGTACGAGCCCACGCTCATTCTGACGGATTCGGCATTTGCAGATGCCGCCAGTGCACAGAGCGCGGCTGTTGCAAGCAGGTATTTACGCATGAGGGTCTCCTCCCTGTTTCATGTTTTGTGTCAATATGGCTGTATTTAAGCTGCGTCTTCAATTGCAGCGGTTGGCTTGGCGAAGGCAAAGCCTTCGAAAAGTCTGCGCGCCGTTCTGACAAGCCCGGCGGTTATTGCTCCGTTGCGCATTTCCAGCTGCACGTCGAGGCGGCCGGCGGGGTGTTCGATACGGACTTGTGTCGGCACCGAAAGGCCTCCAGCTACATCATAGGCAACGGAGCCCTCGGTAACGGCTGCGGTGGCGATTCCGACAGCCCCGGTCGTTGCAAGCGCTGGATGGCAATCATTCGGCATGAAATACCGGACGGAAAGCGTACCACCTTTGCGTGCCGGGGCGATAAGCACTGGCTTTGGAATGACCATATCCGTCACGTCGCCCATGCCCATCAGCTTACCGGCTTCGACGCGGATACGGCTCATGCGCTCGATAAGGTCGCGGTTGGCGGTGAGTGCCTGCGGCTCCTCGTATCCGGTTACACCAAGATCGACGGCGCGCATGAGAACCATCGGTATGGCGCAATCGATGGCCGTTACCGCCACGCCGTCGATCATGTCGACGGCTTTGCCCGTTGGCAGCAATTTGCCGGTTTTTGCACCGGCGGCATCCATGAAGGTCAGGGCGATTGGCGCGGCAAGGCCCGGTACGCCATCGATCGAAGCATCACCAAGATAAATGACCTCGCGACCGCGTGTGGGGACTTTCGCCTCGATGATTTTGCCGGTGTTCACGTTGTGAATGCGCACCAGCGTGTCGTTGCCCTTGGCCTCGACAAGGCCCGCCTCGATCGCGAATGGGCCGACGGCTGCCAGCATGTTCCCGCAGTTCGGTGAATAGTCGACATATTGCCGGTCGGTACGGACCTGGGCAAAAAGATAGTCGATGTCTGCACCTTTTACAGAGGAAGGACCGATGATCGCCACTTTCGACGTGACCGGATTGCCACCGCCAATGCCATCGATCTGCAGCGGATGGCCCGACCCCATGATTGAGAGAAGAGCGGCGTCCCGTTGCGCTTGATTGTTGGGAAGATCGGATGCCAAAAAGAACGGTCCACGCGATGTTCCGCCGCGCATCAACACACAGGGTATCTTGAGTAGATCGTTCATGGAGTAGCCTCAATCTTGCATTTGGCGGATCAATTCGCCTCGTTGTTGCAATATGAGGAAAGAAGTGTAATCTGTTAAATGCAATGTTCGGAGGTATTGTTGCGATATGAGCATTAATTGCGAAATTCTTGATTTGCGGGCTTTTCAAGCAGTGGTTGAATTGGAAAGCTTCCACAGGGCGGCTGATGCGCTGCATATTTCGCAACCGGCACTGACCCGTCGTATCCAGAAACTGGAGCAGGCCATCGGTGCGCCGCTTCTTGAAAGGACCACGCGCCATGTTGCTCCGACGGCGATGGGCCAAGAGGTAATGCCGCTCGTCCGTCGCATGCTGGAAGAGTTTGACGGATCGCTTTTTGCAATGAAGGACGGTGCGCAGCGGCGCGGCCTTATTACGATGGCATGCGTTCCGACCGCGGCATTCTACTTTTTACCCACCGTTATCAAAACCTTTAGCCAGCAATATCCGCATATTCGGCTGCGTATCAGAGATCTGACGGCAAACGATGGTTTGCAGGCGGTTGCCCGTGGCGAAGTGGAATTCGGGATTAACCTGATGGGTAATTCCGATCCCGATCTGGCGTTCGAGCCGCTGATCGATGACCCGTTTGTGCTGGCTATGAGGAAAGACCATCCTCTGGCCGCTTTCGAAACGATCGAGTGGGATCAATTGGAGCCGCACCCGCTTGTGGTTGTTGATCGCTCCAGCGGCAACAGGACGCTTCTCGATGGCGCGCTTGCCCGGCACAATCTAAAGCTGAACTGGTTTTACGAGGTGACCCACCTCAACACATCGCTCGGTCTCGTTGAAGCGGGGCTCGGGATTTCCGTGCTGCCGCGATTGGCCACGCCGCAAGATGAGCACCCTTTCATCGTCACGCGACCGATCGTTAATCCCGTGGTCTCGCGAACGATCGGTATCGTGCAACGGCGCAGCGGCGCGTTGTCTCCGGCCGCGGAAAAATTCGTACAAATGCTGTTGAAGACCTGGAAGACACCCTGAAGGGGCCCTGAAGCTTGCGCCTGGGTCGTGCGCCCGCTTATCTCGCCCGCGACGATACGCAGACAATATGGGTGAGTGGGGAAGTACCCACCCATGTCGAAGGCCGATTGATCGGCCTTTCAAAGACAGATTAGACGAGGTGAGTTGATGAATGAAAGTGTTTACCGCCCGATTTCCGAACGTGTGTTGGCGGATGATTGGGGCCGGCTGACCAAATATGAATATGAACTCCGGCTACGGGACGGCAGCTGGCAGAGGCAGACCCGGGAGGCATATGATCGCGGCAACGGCGCGACTTGCCTGTTGTACAATCCGGCAAGCGGCCATGTCCTTCTGACCCGCCAGTTCCGATTGCCTGTTCTTTTGAATGGCGGGCTGGAATCACTGATCGAGACACCGGCAGGACTGCTCGAAGGTGCGGAACCGGCGACACGTATGCGAGCGGAGCTGATGGAGGAAACCGGTTACCAGGTTTCCGCACTCACACACCTGTTCGATATTTATATGAGCCCCGGCTCGGTCACCGAATATCTCGCCTTTTTCCACGGCGAATATACCGACACCCACAAGGTGGGCGCAGGCGGTGGTTCGGTTGAAGAGGGGGAAGATATTGATGTGCTTGAAATTCCCCTGCCGGAGGCGATGCGAATGATCGACCGTGGCGATATTCGCGACGCCAAGACGATCATTCTGCTCCAACATCTTGCCATCCGGCTTTTACAGGAAAAACACGGAGCGCTCTGATCCCGATCTATAGAGACCCGCACATCAGTTTTCCGACCCGGCGCAACAGCGCCGGGCTGAACTCTCATTATTTTGAAGTGGCAAACCGCCAAGGATCTCCAGAACCCCTTCCGCCTCGATCAGCCCCACCCCGGCGATCATCTGGCTAAAAGATTGGCGGCCATGTAGTCGACAAACGCTCTGACTTTTGGAGAGAGATATCGATTGGTCGGCCAGAGGACACAGAAGGTTCCCGTATCGGCCACATAGTCGTCCAGCAGCGAAACCAGTTTCCCCTGGGCGATTTCGGATGCCACGGCGAATGACGGAAGACAGGTGATCCCGAATGATCGCGCCGCGAGATAGATCAATGGCTCCAGCGTGCTTGCTACGGTCGCAACAGGTAGATCGATCCTGATCTCACGCCCGTCGCGAACAAGCGGCCACGGTTCAAACTTGCCGGAATTTGCGAAGCGGTGGTGGAGACAGCGGTGCCCGGCAAGGTCTTCGGGAACCGCTGGCCAGCCATGCGCTTCGAGATAGCCGGGTGCCGCCACGATCCTGTGCTTGAAGGTACCGAGCTTGCGGCTCATGAGCCTCGTGTCCCTGATATCGCCTGTCCGGATGACGGCGTCGAACCCTTCCTCGATGACATCGACCAGGCGATCCGTGAAATCGAGGTCGAGATTGATGTCAGGATAGGCATCCATGAAAGCCGATATGGTCGGCATCAGCAGCATGCCCGCCAGCGGAAGGCTGACGCGCAGCTGCCCGCGCGGAATGGCCTGCGATCGCGATAGTTGCGCCTGAACGGTCTCATATTCCGACTGGATGCGCCGGCATGTATCGAGGAAGAAACCACCATCTTCCGTCAGCGTCATGCTGCGCGTCGAGCGATTGAACAATCGCACGCCAAGTTCGTCTTCCAGACGTGCGATGGCTTTGCCGACGGCTGATCCGGAGATGCCAAGACGATGTCCGGCCGCCACGAAGCTTCCTGCTTCAGCAACCTGAATGAATATGCCGAGTGTTCCGAGCTTGTCCATGATCTGCAATTCAGGAATTTTTTTCCGGTATGTTGGGAATAGCAGCCTGTTTATCCGCTATTTTTCTTTCGATATCCAGATGTGGCCGCGGCTGAACTGGCCGGGCTTCAAAATGGAGACACTTATGGAAACGACACCTCTTGAAGCTTTCACCGGCTCTCCCGCCCCCACGACCTTCGTCGTCAATGTCATTCACGTTCATCCCGGAAAGCAGGAGGAAGCCTTCGCCGCCATTCAGGATGTCGTGCATTACGTTGCCGAACGGAAAGAAGGGTTCCTTTGGAGCAGCCTTGCGAAAAGCACGGATGGACAGACAGTCGTCAATGTCGAGGCCATCCAGGGTGTGGGCAATGTCGATGAATTCTTTACCGATCCGGCATTCGTCGAAAAATTCCGCAAGCTGGACACGGTTTCAAAAAGCGAATTTCATACCTATACGGTTGATGATCTGGTTCTTCCCAAACTCTGGACCGCGTGACCGGCCTCGCGGCATCAGTTTTCCGGCCTGCTGATGGCGTGAGGGCAAGACATATTCATCCCTCGCAATATCGCAGCCTGCACCCGAAGTCGTTCGTCAATGCCGTTTTTCGACGGCATTGGCAGAAGCCACAATTCCATCAATCACTATGTCCGGTCCTTGCCGACATGTTCGGCAAGGAAGTCTATGAAGGCGCGGATGCGGGTCGCAAGGTGCTCGTGTCCGGCAAAGACCGCGTGGATCTCTTCAATATCTTCGGGATTGTAGTCTTCCAGCACGGGAATGAGCGTCCCGGCGTCGATATCGGGCTGGACATGGAACCGGCCTACCCGCCCGAGACCGGTGCCGGCGAGACAAAGCCTGCGCATGATCATGCCGCTGTTGACGGAGCTGTTGCCGGATACCGGAAGACGATAGATTTCCGTCGATCCAGGATCGCGAAACGGCCACTCATTGAGGCTGCGCCGGAAATTGAAACTAAAGCAATTATGGGCTGCCAGATCGGTCGGCGTTTTCGGCATGCCATGCCGTTTTATGTAGGACGGCGAAGCGATAATGACCCGCTGGCTCTCGAGAAGTTTTTTCGCCTTCAGGGATGAGTCGTCCATGGCTCCGGAGCGGATGGCGATATCCGTCCGCTCCTCAATGAGGCCAATGATGCCGTCGGTCAGCGAAATGTCGAGCTGGACTTCGGAATAAAGGTCCAGAAAGGCCGGCACGAGCGGAAGAAGAAACCTTTCACCGAAGCCAACGGAAGCGTTTACCCGCAACAGTCCTCGCGGCACCAGTTTCCCGCCCGCCGCCACGATCTGCTCCGTTTCGGCGATATCGGCCAGAATTCTCCGGGCCCGTGCCAGATAGATTTCCCCCTCCGGCGTCAGCGTCATCATCCGGGTGGAACGCACGAGCAGGCGGGTGCCGAGCCGATCCTCGATGCGGGTGACAAGCTTGCTGACAGCCGATGGAGAGAGCTTCAGGCGTCGCCCCGCTGCCGAAAAACTCTGCAATTCCGCAGCGCTTACAAACACTTCCATTTCGCCGGTGCGATTATCCATGTGTCCGTCCTGTGAATTCAATTCAAAGCTATTTATCCAATAGTGTTGATTATCATACAAGCCTCCATCGACCATATTGCGTGACAACAATTCCAACCGACAGCGACGCTGTCACTGTAACCCTCGCCCAGGCGGTGAGTGGAGAGGAACCTGTCATGCCCTTAGCCATCTTCGCCTTGACGATCGCGGCTTATGCGATCGGAACAACGGAGTTCGTCATTGTCGGCCTTCTGCCGACGGTTGCGACCGACCTCCACATTACCCTTCCGCTTGCCGGCCTCATCGTCAGCGTCTATGCACTCGGCGTCACCTTCGGCGCGCCGATCCTGACGGCGCTCACCGGCAAGATCGAAAGAAAGCCGCTCCTGCTCGGCCTGATGGCTCTGTTCATCATCGGCAACACCGCTGCGGCCCTTTCGCCCAGCTATGAGACGTTACTTGTCGCCCGCGTGATCGCCGCTTTTGCCCATGGTGTCTTCTTCTCCGTCGGTGCGACCATTGCCGCCGATCTCGTGCCGGAGAACCGCCGCGCCTCGGCGATCGCCATGATGTTCATGGGTCTGACCGTCGCCATCGTCACCGGCGTGCCGATCGGCACCTATATCGGCCAGGTATTCGGCTGGCGCGCGACCTTCTGGGCCGTTGGCGCGCTTGGTATCCTTGCCTTTGCAGCGATTGCTGTCCTGTTGCCGAACACGCTGAAAAAGGCTCCTCCGGCAAGCCTTCTTGACCAGGTCCGCGTGCTTGGTTCCGGCCGTCTGCTGATCGTTTTTGCCATGACTGCACTCGGCTACGGCGGCACATTTGTCGCCTTCACCTTCCTCGCGCCGATCTTGCAGGATGTTACCGGCTTTTCGGAATCCAGTGTCAGCCTGATCCTCGTGCTTTACGGCATCGCCATCGCTGCGGGCAATATCGGCGGCGGCAAGATCGCCAACCACAATCCAGTCAAGGCGTTGATCGGCCTCTTCGCGCTGCAGGCAATCGTCCTGGTGATCTTTTCCTTCACCGCGGGTTCACCGGTCTTGACCCTGATCACGCTTGCGGCCCTCGGTTTCCTGTCGTTCGCCAACGTTCCCGGTCTCCAGCTTTATGTCGTGCAGCTTGCCAAGGAGCAGCGCCCCGGCGCCGTTGATGTCGCTTCGGCGCTGAATATCGCGGCCTTCAACCTCGGCATCGCGCTTGGCGCATGGCTTGGCGGCGTCGTGGTGGAATCGCCGATGGGTCTCGGCGCAACTCCCTGGGTTGGCGCGATCCTTGTTGCCGTCGCCTTGTTGCTGACCATCTGGAGCGGGGCTCTCGACCGCCGTGCGGCTCCCATGCTGAAGGCCGCTTGATGTTGGCAAGCCTGGTGTGAGCGCTGAGTTGCCCGGGCGCATCTGCCTAACCGCTCTGCAAAGACTGATAATCAATGACCAAGGAGAAACAAATGCACAATGTAACCGCTAATGGCGCCACTATTCCGGCCCTCGGCTTCGGCACGTTCCGCGTGCCTGGCCCCGATGTTCTCAGGATCGTTCCACATGCGCTAAAGCTTGG
This sequence comes from Pseudomonadota bacterium, assembly GCA_023444445.1. GTDB lineage: Bacteria > Pseudomonadota > Alphaproteobacteria > Rhizobiales > Rhizobiaceae > Agrobacterium. The sequence goes on from JAEXMK010000186.1 coordinate 11,454, forward strand.
CTTTCGCCATGTGGACACCGCGCAGATCTATGGCAATGAAGCGGAAGTTGGCGAAGCCATCGTCCATTCCGGCGTGGCCCGCGGCGATATCTTCCTGACTACCAAGGTCTGGGTCGAGAATTACGGGCATGACGCCTTCATCAAATCCGTCGATGAGAGCCTGAAGAAGCTGAAGACCGATTATGTCGATCTGCTTCTGCTGCACTGGCCCAATGAAGCGGTTTCGCTTGCCGAGCAGATCGGCGCGCTGAATGAGGTGAAGGAAGCCGGCAAGGTGCGCCACATTGGTGTTTCCAACTTCAATACCGAGTTGATGGCTGAATCGGTCAGGCTCTCCAAGGCTCCGATCGTCACCAACCAGATCGAGTTGCATCCTTATCTCAATCAAGACGTGGTCATCGCCGCGGCGAAGAAGGCACGCATGTCGGTGACGGGTTATTTCGGCATGGCTGACGGCAAGGTCTTCAACGATGCGGTCCTCAAGGACATCGGCGCGCGGCACGGCAAGTCGGTCGCGCAGGTGGTGCTGCGCTGGCTGGTCCAGCAGGAGGGTGTCATTGCGCTATCCAAGACGGTCAGTGAGGCTCGCGTGGCCGAGAACCTCGCGATTTTCGATTTCGCACTCACGGCCGATGAAATGGCCGCCATCCACGCCCTTGCTGTTCCCGGCGGCCGCATCGTATCGCCGGACGGTCTTGCGCCGGTCTGGGACAAGGCCGCCTGATAATGGGAGGGGAGGGACGTCTTGCTCCTCCCTTCATGTCATCCTGCGACATGTCATGCAGTATCCGACTAATCTTGATGGCGGCCGGCTCACGCCATGACGGGTCACGATGTCGGAAGCAGCACGCCGACGGCGAATTCTTCGTCGGTCGCGGTGTGGCCCGCCTGTGTCTTGCGATATTCGCTGGGGGTAAAGCCACGCTCCGTCCGCAGCGTACGGGAAAGATGCGGTGCGTCGCAGAAGCCGGTGGCAAGAGCGATCTGGGTGATCGGGTCATGCGTCGTGCGCAGAAGCGAGAGTGCACGGTCCAGCCGGAGTTCGAGATAGACCTTGGACGGTGTCGCCTTCAGGTCGTTGAGGAAACGCCGTTCGAGGCTGCGGCGGCCTAGGCCAAGGTCGTGAGCCAGTTCCAATACGGTTCTCGGAACTTCGATGTTCTGCTGCATTCGCAGGATCGCCTTTTTGACAAGCGGGTCATTGGCCGTGCGCGCGCTCTGCTGGCCGGGCTGAGGTTTTTCAGCACTCAACGCGCTGTCGATCATCATGATATTGAGGCTCTTGATGGCGGCGGACTGGCCGACATGGCGCTCCACAAGGAAGGCCGCGAGATGGGCAGCACCGTGTCCACCGGAGCAGGTTAGCCGATCTCTGTCGATGACGAAGATCTGGTCAGAGATCATCTGCACGGTATCGAAGCGATCAAGAAAATCCTGACGGTGGAACCAGCTCACACAACAGCGATAGCCATCAAGCAGGCCCGCTTCGTGCAGAATGAAAACGCCGGTGCAGAGCCCGACGATGGGAATGCCCGCCGCCGCCCGGTCTTTCAGGAAACGCAGAGCCTCTTGTGGCAGGGCACTATGGTCGCTGATCAGGCCGCCGACAACGACGATATAGTCGTAATGCCCGGCGTCCATCAGCCGCGTGTCCGGCTGCACCTTCACCCCGCAGCTCGACTGGACGTTTGCAAGCGTTGCCGAGAGCACCGACCACTCACACAGGATCGGCCGGGAACGGTCCGCCTCGTCGGCGGCAAGACGCAGCACATCGACGAAATTCGCGAAGGCGGACAGCGTGAAACGATCGGCAAGCAGGAAAGCGACGCTCAGGCGTTTTCTGTTTCGATGTGAGCTCATGACGCAAATATTCATTCAAACGGACGCGATTGTCCAGCCGGGCGACGGCAAATGATCCTAGCTTTGACGACAACAGATTTTCCAACCGTCGGGTCCGATCATGACGCGTTTTAATGCTTTCAGTCTTTTGAAAAATGCCCTGACGGGCAATAAAAACTGGGAAGAACAATGGCCCGACAGCCAGCCGAAAGCCGAGTATGACGTCGTCATCGTTGGCGCCGGCGGCCATGGGCTGGGGGCGGCCTATTATCTGGCCAGCCAGCACGGCATCACCAATGTGGCCGTCATCGACAAAGGCTGGCTTGGCGGCGGCAATACCGGCCGCAACACCACGATCATACGCTCCAACTATCTCTACGACGAAAGCGCCCGTCTTTACGATCACGCGGTCGATCTCTGGGAAAATCTCAGCCAGGAACTGAATTACAACGTCATGTATTCGCGGCGCGGCGTGCTGATGCTGGCCCATAATGTTCACGACGTGCAGAGCTTCAAGCGTCATATCCATTCCAATCGCCTGAACGGTGTCGACAATCGCTGGCTCACGCCTGAGGAATGCAAGGAGTATTGCCCGCCCTTGAGCCTTTCGCCTAATGCGCGTTACCCCGTCATGGGCGGCGCATTGCAGGAGCGGGCGGGCACGGCGCGCCATGATGCGGTCGCCTGGGGTTATGCGCGCGGTGCCGCCGCCCGCGGTGTCGATATCATCCAGAACTGCCCGGTCACTGCCATTCGCCGCAACGCCGACGGTTCGGTTGCCGGTGTGGAAACGGCACGCGGGTTCATCAAGGCAAAGAAGGTCGCAGTCTCGGCCGCCGGCCACACCTCTGTCGTCATGGATACGGCCGGCGTCCGCCTGCCGCTCGAAAGCTATCCGCTGCAGGCGCTGGTGTCGGAGCCGATCAAGCCGATTTTCCCCTGCGTCGTCATGTCCAACGCCGTCCACGCCTATATCAGCCAGTCGGACAAGGGCGAGCTGGTGATCGGTTCGGGCACCGACCAGTACACCTCCTATTCGCAGCGCGGTGGCCTGCCGCTGATCGAGCATACGATCGCCGCGATCGTCGAAATCTTCCCGATCTTTAACCGCATGCGGATGCTGCGCAAATGGGGCGGCATCGTTGATGTCACGCCGGATCGCTCGGCCATCCTCGGCAAGACCCCCGTTGCCGGTCTTTACGTGAATTGCGGCTGGGGCACTGGCGGGTTCAAGGCCACGCCGGGCGCTGCCCATACCTTTGCCTGGACCATTGCGAAAAACGAACCGCACCCGATCAACGCGCCGTTCACGCTGGAGCGCTTCCGCTCCGGCCGCCTGATCGACGAGGCCGCCGCCGCCGCCGTAGCGCATTAATTCACGCATTTTCCGGAAATGCTCCGAGGATTTGAATCATGCTTTTGATCCGCTGCCCCTATTGCAATGAAACGCTGCCCGAAGCCGAATTCACCTATGCGGGCCAAGCCCATGTTGTTCGCGCCGCCGACCCGTCGTCGCAGACAGATGAACAATGGGAAGAATTCCTGTTCATCCGCGAAAACGTCAAAGGTCCGCATTTCGAGCGCTGGCGGCATCTGCATGGTTGCGGCCGCTTTTTCAACGCCGTGCGCGACACGGTAAGCGACCGTTTCCTGACGACCTATCGTGCGTGTGAGCCGCGTCCTGAACTCTCTTGCCTGACACGCTTGACCGCAAGCTCCGAGGTGTCGAAATGAACTCCTATCGCGTTTCCGGCCGGGGCCGGGTGGATACTTCCCGTTCGGTCAGCTTCACCTTTGACGGGAAAACCTATCGCGGCGTCAAGGGCGATACCGTCGCCTCCGCGCTCCTTGCCAATGGCGTGCATCTCATGGGCCGCTCGTTCAAATACCACCGCCCGCGCGGCCCGGTGGCGGCGGGTTCCGAGGAGCCGAATGCGCTGATCGGCACCCGCCGCAGCGTCGGCCGGTTCGAGCCGAATACCCGCGCCACAGTGCAGGAAATCTGGAACGGGCTGGAAACCACCTCGCAGAACAAATATCCGAGCCTGAAATTCGATATCGGCGCTGTCAACGACATGGCCTATATGCTGTTTTCGGCCGGTTTCTACTACAAGACCTTCATGTGGCCGAAGAGCTTCTGGAACAAGGTCTATGAGCCCTTCATCCGCGCGGCCGCGGGTCTCGGCGTTTCGCCGACGGAAGAAGACCCTGATACCTACGCCTCGCGCAACCTGCATTGCGATGTTTTGATCGTCGGTGCCGGTCCCGCCGGTCTAGCCGCTGCGCGCGCGGCGGCGGTCGAGGGTCTCAAGGTCGTGCTGGTCGATGAAAATGCCGAAGCTGGTGGCACGCTGCTGTCTGAACCGCAGGCGAAGATCGACGGCAAGCCCGCTTGGGTCTGGCTCGCTGATGAATTGAAGGCGCTGAAGGAGCGGGGCGTCAAGGTGATGACGCGTACCACGGCGATTGCCTATTACCACCAGAACATGATCGGCCTTTGCGAAAAGCTGACCGACCATCTCGAAACCGTGCCGAAGGATACGCCGCGCGAACGCCTGTGGCGGGTTCGGGCGCGTCAGGTGGTGCTGGCGCAGGGTGCGCTGGAAAAGCCGCTGGTTTTCCACGGCAATGACCGCCCGGGCGTGATGCTCGCGGGTTCCGCCCAGACCTATCTCAACCGCTATGGTGTCAAGGTCGGCAACCGGCCGGTGGTGGTGACGAGCCACGACAGCGCCTGGTATGCGGCTTTCGATCTTCATGGCGCAGGTGCTCGCGTTCAGGCCATTGTCGATACCCGCGCCAAGGTGCGCGAGGAACTGGTGAATGAGGCGCGTGCGCTTGGAATTCCCGTGAAGCTGTCACATACGGTTACGGCGACGTCGGGGCGGCTGCGCGTCAAGTCGGTTCGCGTCAATCCGGTGAATGGTTCCACGGTCGGCGCGGGGCAGGACATTGCCTGCGACGCCGTGCTGATGTCGGGCGGCTGGACGCCGTCGCTGCATCTCTTTTCCCACACGCAGGGCAAGATCGCCTGGGACGACGAGCGGACGACCTTCCTGCCAGCGCTCACCAATGAGGATTGCGTCATTGCAGGCGCTGGTCGCGGGCTCTGGGGCATTGAGGCCGCACTGAAGGACGGGGCGGAACGGGGGCGTGAAGTCGTCGCAGCCCTCGGCAAGACCGCCAATGTTTTCAGCCATGCGGTCGACCATGACCGTATCGGCAGCGGTGTATCACACACGGAGCTGCCGAGCGATTGCGATGCCGGCAAGGCCAAGGCCTTTGTCGATTACCAGAACGATGTGACCGCCAAAGACGTTCGGCTTGCCGTGCGCGAGGGCATGCGCTCCATCGAGCATGTCAAACGCTACACCACCAATGGCATGGCGACGGATCAGGGCAAGATGTCCAACATCAACGGCCTGAACATTGCCGCACAGGCACTTGGCAAACGCCAGCCGGAAGTGGGGCTGACCACCTTCCGTCCGCCCTATACGCCGACAACCTTTGGGGCCTTTGCCGGTTATCACCGTGGCGCGCATTTCGAAGTGACGCGCAAGACGCAGATCGACAGTTGGGCCGAGGCCCATGGCGCGGTCTACGAGCCGGTCGGGCAATGGCGTCGCGCCTGGTATTTTCCAAAGCCCGGCGAGGACATGGATGCCGCCGTCCGTCGCGAATGCCGTGCTGTCCGCCAGAGTGTGGGTATTTTTGATGCCTCGACGCTCGGCAAGATCGAGGTCGTCGGTCCCGATGCGGTCGAGTTCATGAACCGCATGTATACCAATCCCTGGACGAAGCTGGCTGCCGGTCGTTGCCGTTATGGCCTGCTGCTCGGCGATGACGGCTTCATCCGCGATGATGGCGTTATCGGCCGCATGACAGACGACCGTTTCCACGTCACCACCACGACTGGCGGTGCCGCCCGCGTCTTGAACATGATGGAGGATTACCTCCAGACGGAATGGCCCGATCTCAATGTCTGGCTAACCTCGACCACGGAGCAATGGTCCACCATTGCTCTCAACGGGCCGAACGCGGCTAAGCTGCTCGCGCCGCTGGTGGAAGGTGTGGAGCTCACGGAAGAGGCCTTCCCGCACATGTCCTGCGTGGAATGCAGCGTTGCCGGCATGCCGGCGCGGTTGTTCCGCGTCAGCTTCACAGGGGAGATCGCATTCGAGGTCAATGTGCCGGCGCCGCTCGGTCGCAAGCTCTGGGAAATCCTGTGGGAGGCCGGTCAGCAATATGGCATCATGCCTTACGGCACCGAGACCATGCATGTGCTGCGTGCGGAAAAGGGCTACATCATCGTCGGTCAGGATACGGACGGCACGGTCACACCCTATGACGCGGCGATGGGCTGGGCCGTGGGCAAGAACAAGCCCGATTTCGTCGGCAAGCGCGGTCTTGCGCGACCCGATCTCGTCGCCAAGGGCCGCCGCCATCTCGTGGGTCTACTGACGGAAGACCGTTCGAAGCTGGAAGAGGGCGCCCAGATCGTCTTCGACCCGAGACAGCCGATCCCGATGAAGATGGTTGGCCACGTAACGTCATCCTACCATTCGGATGCCGTTGGCCAGCCCATCGCGCTGGCGCTGGTGGAGGGCGGTCATGAGCGGATGGGCGAGACCGTCTACATCCCGATGCTGGACCGTACCATCGCCGCAAAAATCACCGGGATGGTCTTTGTCGATCCCGAAAACACCCGCCTGAAAATCTGACCTGGAGATGACAATGAACATGCGCGTTTCCTCCCCCGTTCCCGGCACGCTGGCTGAGAGCAAGGCGGCCCGGGTCAGCATCCTCGCCCCGCAGGCGCGGTTTTCGCTGCGAGCGCGCGGCGATCTGGCGCCGCTCAACGCTGCCCTTGGCCTCAGCCTACCCGACCGGATCGGCGCCCGCGCCGCTTCCGGTGAGATTGGAGTTCTGCGCCTTGGTCCCGACGAATGGACCATCGTTGCACCGATGGCCGAAATCAACAGGCTGATCGCGGCCTGTGCGGGCGTTTATGTCAGCCATCCCCATAGTCTTGTCGATATTTCCGGCCGCGAAGTGACGCTGCTGATCGAAGGTCCGCGGGCTGCCGAGTTGCTGACGCTGGGCTGCGCCCGCGACATCGAAACCATTGCCGTTGGTGAGGGACGCCGGACGATTTTCGACGGCGTGACCGTGGTGCTGTGGCGCGATGCGGAAAATCGTTTCCGCATGGATATCTGGAACAGCTTCGTATCGCATCTTGGCCATCTGCTTGAAACCGGCTGCAAGGAACTTGCCGCTGACATCGCCTGATCTGGGAGGAAAAATTATGCTAGACCGCCTGTCACACAACAATCGCCGACATGCGGGTTCTGGCGCGCGCAATCCACGCCCATCTTCAATAGCGGACCTTTTTGAACGGCAATAAGACGGTCGGTTTCCCGCATCGTCCGGGGGACATGTTCAGAGCGTATGGGCTGAGCTCGCAGTCTCAGCCCATTTTTATTCCGTTTGTTTCGAGGCTCGTCGTCCTGGAAGACTTCTGTGTCTCTTCTTATTCCGCAGGCTGCTCGACCCCAGGTGCCGAGCGTAAACGTGCGGGTTCTCCAGACAGGCTGCGCTGCCCAAGGCCGATGATGGCGACTGTGGTCAGGCTCGCGACAACCGATACCCAGAAGCCGTTATCCGGGCCGAAATTATCGATCACCCAGCCGGAGATGAAGGCGCCGAGTGCCATGCCGATGCCAATGCCGGTCATAACCCAGGTCACGCCTTCCGTCAGCATCGATTCCGGCACGCGGCGCTCAATCAGGCCGAAAGACGTGATGAAGATGGGAGAGATTGCCACGCCGCTGAGGAAGACAGCAAAGGCAAGCAGGGCAACGCTGGTATTGGCGACGAGGAGCGGCAGAGCGGTGAGCGCCAGCACGCTGACGGCGATCAGCAGTTGCCGCTGCAGCGGCATTTTTGGATTGATCGCGCCGAGAATGAGGCCGACCACGAAGGAGCCGATGGCATAGACGCCGATCACGAGGCTGGCCGCTTCCGGCTGGCCGAGCTCCTTGGTGATCGCGACGGCGCTCACCTCGGCCGTGGCGAAGGTCGAACCGACGAAGATCAGGGCGAGCGTGATGATCTGCACCGGGCGCAGGAAGATGGCCGAACGCTGCCTGTGTCCGCTTTCCACCGGCCGCACTTTCGGTTCGGTCGAGCGTTGCATGAGGAAGGCGAAGCTGCCGAGCGCCAGGAAGGTCGTGCTGATCATCATGCCGGCTTCCGGAAAGAGCGAAACCGCAAGGCCGACGGAAAGCGATGCGCCGGCAATATAAACCAGCTCGTCGGCGGCGGATTCGAACGCGAAGGCCGTATTGAGTTCCGGCCGGTCGCGGAAGATTTCCGTCCAGCGGGCGCGCATCATGGCTGGAATGCTCGGCATTGCGGCGGCGAGGAAGGCGGAAAGGAACAGCGTCCAGGCCGGCCATCTCTGGTTTGTCGCAATGATCAGCGCCGCAAAGGCGATGACCGAGACGATGGTGGCGGGGATGAGGACGCGGCTTTGCCCCTTGCGATCCACCAGCCGGGAGATTTGTGGTGCTGCAGCGGCATTGGTCAAGGCGAAGGTGGCCGAAACGGCGCCAGCCAGCCAATATTCCCCATGGGTCTGCGAAAGCATGGCGACGATACCGATCGGGGCCATGGCGATGGGAAGGCGGGCGAAGAAACCGGCGACGGAAAAGCCTTTTGCCCCTGGAGCGCGGAAAATTTCTCTGTATGGATTAGCCATTGGGATGCACCTTGTTCAAAGGGTGTCCCCCACATACATACGTGGCGTATGTAAATGAGATAATTGCATACGGTGCGTATGTCAACTAATATACGCTTCGTATGTGGAGAATGGAGAAACAATGCGCAAACCTCGCAGCGAAATGATTGCCGAGACGCGGACGAAGCTTCTGGCTGCCGGCCGCAAGGCCTTTGGCAGCATCGGTTATGCGGAAGCGTCGATGGACGACTTCACCGCCGAGGCCGGTCTTACTCGCGGCGCGCTCTACCATCATTTTGGCGACAAAAAGGGCCTGCTGTTGGCGGTCGTGGCTGAAATCGATGCCGAGATGACAAAAAGGCTCTGTGATATCTCCTCTAAGGCCAATTCCCGATGGGAGGGCTTCGTCGAGGAGAATCTCGGTTATGTGCGCATGGCTCTCGAACCGGAAATCCAGCGGATCATGTTTCGCGATGGGCCGGCGGTGCTTGGCGATCCGTCGCGCTGGCCAAATGCCAATGGCTGTATCTCGGCCGTTGCGCGCAGCCTCAGCGCTCTGAAGGAGGAGGGCACCATCGGCGACATCGATCCGGAGGCATGCGCCCGCTTCATCAATGCGGCAAGCAGTAGCGCCGCCCAATGGATCGCCAATTCCGACGACCCCGAAACGACGTCGAAACGGGCGGTCGACAGTTTCCGGTCTTTTCTGGAGGGATTGCGGATCAGGAAAAGCTGACCCTGTGCAGGGCGAAATCCCCGTGCTCCGTCACGCCCGATATGTCCGATACGACCATCTGCAAGTCATGCGACTGTCATGTGGCGGGTCTAGGAGAGGTGGTAGTTTTCACATATCTCGAGAGAGGGGATTATGCGCAAAATTGTTGCCACTCTGGTCGCTTCGACCATTCTTGCCGCCGCCGCCCAGGCCGCCGAGGTTTATCCGCTGGATCGTGCCACGATCCTGTCCGGTTCGCCGTTCGATTTCAAAGTCGAGTTCGCTTCCGTCGTGAAGCCGGAAGACGTCAAGATCACCGTTAATGGTCAGGATTACAAGGCAGCCTTCGGCAAGGACGCGGAATTCGTCGCCGAGGAAAAGGGCAAGGACAAGGTGTTCGGTTCGGCCGTCATCCTGCGCGGCGTTACGCTTGCCAATGCCGGTGACTACAAGGTTGAAGTCTCAGCCGGCGCCGAAACGAAGAACGTCACCTGGACCGTTTATGGCACGCCTGCCCAGGCGAAGGCCAAGAACGTGATCTTCCTGATTGCCGACGGTCTTTCGGTCGCCCATCGTACCGCCGCCCGCATCATGTCCAAGGGCATGACCGAGGGCAAGGCCAATGGCCGTCTCAACATGGATGACGTGCCGCCGGTCGCCTTCGTCGGCACCTCCGCCACGGACGCCGTCGCCACCGACAGCGCCAACACCATGTCCGCCTACATGACCGGCCACAAGACCGCCGTGAACGCCATCGGCGTTTACGCCGACCGCACCCCCGCCTCGCTCGACGATCCGAAGGTTGAAACGCTGGCAGAAGCGCTGCGTCGTCAGACCAGGAAATCGATCGGCATCATCACCACCGCCGAAGTGCAGGATGCGACGCCGGCTGCCGTCGTTGCCCACACCCGCAAGCGTGGCGACAAGGCCGAGATCAACGGCATGCTGTTCGACGTAAAGCCGGATGTTCTTCTCGGCGGCGGTTCCGCCTATTTCCTGCCGCAGGCCACGGCGGGGTCCAAGCGCAAGGACGACAAGGATTATATCGCCATGTTCAAGGAAGCCGGCTACACGCTGGCGACCAGCAAGGCGGAACTCGCAGCGGCGTCGGGCACCAATACCGGCAAGATCCTCGGCCTGTTCCACACCGGCAACATGGATACAACGCTTGACCGCGAGTTCCTGAAAAAGGGCACCACGGCCAAGTTCCCAGACCAGCCGGGTCTCGTTGAAATGACCAAGGTCGCGCTCGACAATCTCTCAAAGAACCCGGACGGTTTCTTCCTGATGGTTGAAGCGGCCAATGTCGACAAGATGTCTCACCCGCTCGACTGGGATCGCGCCGTGGTCGATACGATCGAATTTGACAAGACCGTCGGCATCGCCCGCGAATTTGCGGCGAAGAATCCGGATACGCTGATCATTGTCACCGGCGACCACACGCATGGCGTTTCCATCATCGGCACCGTTGATGACAACAAGCCCGGTACCGACATGCGCGAAAAGGTCGGCACCTATGCAGAAGCCGGTTTCCCGAACTACGAAGACAAGAACGGCGACGGTTATCCTGATAACATCGACGTTTCGCGTCGCCTGTTCCTGAACGCCAATAACGGTCCTGATCACTACGAAACCTTCCGTCCGAAGCTCGATGGCCCGTTCACGCCAGCCGTGCAGAACGAAAAGAAGGAGTATATCGCCAACGAGCAGTACAAGGATGTTCCCGGCGCCGTGCTCATTACGGGCATCCTTCCGAAGAGCGCGGAGAGCGGTGTCCATGCCGTTGACGACGTCGTCCTGCAGGCCGAAGGCCCCGGTGCAGACGGTTTCCGCGGCTACATGGAACAGAGCGATGTTTACAAAGGGCTCGCTGAAGCTTTCGCACTTGGTACGAAACAGACCAACTAAGCTATGAACCCGGCAAGGGGGCGTCCCCATGGCGTGCCCTTGCCGTCACTTCCGTTATTGCATTGCCTGTCAAAGACGGCTGGCGATGAAAAACCCTCCAAAGAGGAGATGGTTATGGGCAAGCCTGAGCAGACGCGGTTCAACCGCCGCCAGACATTGGGTCTTATGGCCGGTCTACCCCTGCTCGCCGCCGGTACGCGCGCGCAGGCGACAAGCGATCTTACCTTTGACGAACTCTATGGCAAGGTCGGCGTCCTCGGGCTGGAGTTCTCCGAAAAGGTCAAGCAGCTGAACGGCAGGGAAATCGCCATGCGCGGCTTCATGGCGCCGCCGCTGAAGGCCGAAGCGCAGTTTTTCGTGCTGACCGAAATACCCATGTCGATCTGCCCTTTCTGCTCCACGGATGCCGACTGGCCGGACAATATCGTCGTCGTTTATCTCGGCGAAAAACAGACCTTCACCCAGCCCGGCCAGACGATAGAAGTGCGCGGCACGCTGGAAACGGGCTCCTGGACCGATCCCGAGACCGGTTTCGTTAGCCTGCTGCGCATTCGCCAGGCAGAATACGCGACGGTTTGAGACCATGCTGTCCCTGAAGATAGATCGTCTTGCCGTCTCCTTTCCTGGACTTGCGTCGCCGGTCCTCGTTCTAGACCATCTGAACATCACCGCCGGCAGTCGTGTTGCGCTGACGGGCGGCTCCGGCTCGGGCAAGAGTACCCTGATCAACATCATTGCCGGTCTCGAGCGCGTGCAGGTCGGCAGCGTCGTCTGGGGCGAGCAGAATATTGCCGATTTGTCGGAGGGGCGCCGTGACCGATGGCGCGCCGCCAATATCGGCCTTGTCATGCAGGAGTTTCACCTGTTTCCCGGCCTGTCAGCTCTGGATAACATTTTGCTGCCCGCCCGCCTGTCGCGTGTGGCGGATGCGGACCTGATGAAGCGTGCCGAATCCCTGTTTGCGACCGTTGGCCTCAAACGCCCCGGGCAAGACGTCGAGACCATGTCGCGCGGTGAAATGCAGCGTGTCGCCATCGCCCGTGCGCTGCTGCGCGACCCCGGTGTCATCATCGCCGACGAGCCGACCGCAAGCCTCGATCTTGAAAGCGGAGAAGCTGTCGGCGACCTGCTGCTGTCCGTCGCCGCCAGCAGCGGCAGCACGCTGATCGTCGCCAGCCACGATCCGCATCTGATCGGCCGTCTTGACCGGCGCTTGACCCTCAGCGGCGGTCGTATGATCGCCGATAGCGGGCGCGAGGAGATCGCGGCATGATCGGCTTTATCCTTGCCGACCTGCGTCGCCTATGGTTGGGCGGGGCGGTCGTGGTCCTCCTGGTGGCGTTGGCCACCGCGCTTGGTGTGGCCGTCACATTGCAGGAACGTTCGTTGCGTCTTGGCAGCGCCCGCGCCGCCGATAAATTCGATCTCGTCATCGGCGCAGCCGGCAGCGAAACTCAGCTGATCCTCTCATCCATCTTCCTGCAGGCGGCACCGTTGCCGCTTGTGGATGGCGCCGTCCTGACGAAGCTTGCCGCCGATCCACGCGTTGCCTGGGCCGCGCCGGTCGGATTTGGCGATTCCTTTGCCGGTTATCCCATCGTCGGCACAACGACGAGCCTCGTCAGCAATACGACGCCGGGTTTTGCCGAGGGCAAAATATTCGCGCTGGAAGGTGAAGCCGTGCTTGGGGCCGCCGTCAATCTATCCCTCGGTGCCGAGATCAAGCCGATGCATGGCAGCGCCGAAACCGGCGGCCACACCCATACCGAGATCGCCTATACGGTTGTTGGCAGGCTGCAGCCGACCGGTACGCCGTGGGATCGCGCCATTCTCGTGCCTATACAGGCCGTCTGGCACGTTCATGGTCTCGGTGGGGACCATGGTCATGCGCAAGGACATGGTGAGAGCGATGCGGATGCACATGCCGGCGAAGATCATCAGGGAGACGGTCACGATCACGCTCATGAAGACGGCGAACACCCCGAGGCCGAGCACCATGGCGGCATTGATCCCGATGCGCCAATCGCCGAGAATTTTGGCGATGGCCTGCCCGGCCTGCCTGCCATTCTCGTCAAGCCGAAAACCATCGCTGATGCCTATCGCCTGCGGCAGGAATATCGCAGCGGCAATACGCTCGGCGTGTTCCCGGGTGAGGTGCTGACCGGCCTTTATGCGACGCTTGGCGATGCCAAGGCGGTGCTGAGTGCGGTTGCCGCCGGTTCGCAAGCATTGGTGGCGGCGTCACTGATGCTGGTAACGGTCATCCATGTCGGGCAAAGGCGTCGGCAGATCGGCGCACTGCGGGCATTCGGTGCCCCCCGCGGCTCGGTCTTCGCCATCGTCTGGCTTGAGCTTTTCGTTCTGGTGGCGCTTGGCGTCGGCATCGGTTTTCTGCTGGGGTTGGGTGCTGCCCATATTGGTGCACAGCTCTTCACCGCAAAAAGTGGCGTCATCCTGCCGGTCGGCTTCACCGGGGAAGATCTGCGTCTTGCGCTCTTCCTGCTTGGTTTTGCCGCTGTTCTTGCGGCGATACCGGCGCTGCTAGCTTATCGACAGTCTCCTGCCGCCGCGCTGCGTGCCTGAGAGAACGATAAACTTTTGATGAAGCGCGGTTTGCAGAGCGTGTGAAGCAGCAGCCGGTGGCCGCGCGAGAAGCTCCAGGGAGGCTCGGCCTGAAGGCCTTGCGGGGATGTACGCCCCGAGACTGGCGACGAATCATGCCTTATCCTGCGTTACCGAAAGGCCGTGACATCCCGCCGGTGATGAGAAATCGCAGGCCACTCGATACAGTTTTTCCTTCGCGAAGAAAAACCGGACGATCCGGCGGATTTCTATTTACTTTTGCCGAAGTTGCACGCCATCACGCTTACAGAATTCGCCGCCAGGCGTATCGCAAACCATGGAGGATGAGATGAAGTCACTGGTGCTGGAAGAAAAAGGCAAGCTCTCGCTCAGGGATTTTGATATTCCGGGTGGAGCAGGATCGGGAGAACTCGGACCGAAGGATGTACGCATTCGCACCCATACGGTCGGCATCTGCGGCTCCGATGTCCATTATTATACCCATGGCAAGATTGGCCACTTCGTCGTCAACGCACCCATGGTACTGGGCCACGAAGCGTCCGGTACGGTGATCGCAACCGGTTCTGACGTTACCCATCTGAAGGCCGGCGACCGCGTTTGCATGGAGCCGGGTATTCCCGATCCCACATCTCGGGCCTCGAAGCTTGGCATCTATAATGTCGATCCCGCTGTCCGCTTCTGGGCGACACCCCCGATCCATGGCTGCCTGACGCCTGAGATCGTTCACCCCGCCGCCTTCACCTACAAGCTGCCGGACAATGTGTCCTTTGCCGAAGGCGCGATGGTCGAACCCTTCGCCATCGGCATGCAGGCAGCGCTCCGCGCACGCATTCAGCCCGGTGATATCGCCGTTGTCACGGGCGCAGGTCCGATCGGCATGATGGTGGCGCTGGCAGCACTTGCAGGCGGTTGCGCCAAGGTCATCGTTGCCGACCTCGCTCAGCCGAAGCTCGATATCATCGCCGCCTATGACGGCATCGAGACAGTCAACATCCGCGAGCGCAACCTTGCCGAAGCGGTTTCGGCCGCCACGGATGGCTGGGGCTGCGATATCGTCTTCGAATGCTCAGGCGCGGCGCCCGCCGTGCTCGGCATGGCGAAACTGGCGCGTCCGGGCGGCGCCATCGTGCTGGTTGGCATGCCGGTCGATCCGGTTCCGGTCGATATTGTCGGCCTGCAGGCCAAGGAACTGCGGGTGGAGACGGTCTTCCGCTACGCCAATGTCTATGACCGCGCCGTGGCGCTCATCGCATCCGGCAAGGTCGACCTGAAGCCGCTGATTTCCGCGACAATTCCCTTCGAAGACAGCATTGCCGGTTTCGACCGCGCGGTGGAAGCGCGCGAAACGGATGTGAAACTGCAGATCGTGATGCCGCAGTAACGGCCATGGCTTGCCGCTGATGAATGAGCGGCAGAGACGTTACGGAAAAGTATGAGTGTGGCCTGCCGGCATCCGGTAGGCCACACGTCAAAATTTCACCAGAAATCCTATTCGGTTGCGCATTGTTTGAGCGCATCACGGCAAATTGAGCGAAAAAATCGCTACCTTCGCCACGTCCGTAACCAGTCCCATCGGGCGGCTCTTCATTTCTCGACAAAAATGAGTCAAAAAAGTATCAGCAATTTCTTCGGCGTGATGTGGATGCAGAGATGCCGCACGCCATATGCTCCCATCAACGCCTGGGACGAGCCATAAAGAGGAATGGCCCGCTCCGTGAATGCGGCGGACGTATGAATGGGAGGAACTATGATGCAGCCCGATCTGGAACTGGTGCACATCCGCAAGGGCGAATCTTTCGCTGCTTGGCGGCATGGCTATCCGTTCCGCACCGTGCGCTGGCATTATCATCCCGAATATGAAATTCACCTGGTCGTCGCGACATCCGGCACCTTTTATATCGGTGATTTCGTCGGCCGCTTCGGCCCCGGTCAGCTTATCATGACGGGCCCCAATCTCCCCCAGAACTGGATCAGCGAGATCGAGCCGGACGAAATTGTGCCGACACGTTCCCTCGTGATCCAGTTTCCGGAGAGTTTTATCGAGGATGCCTGCGCCTCCATGTCCGAGATGGAAGTGGTGCGCGCGCTTCTGGATCGCAGCCGCCGCGGTATTCTCTTTGACGACGAGACGAGCGATCGGGTCCGGCCGCTGATCCTTCGGCTCATCGAGGCGCAGGGGCTGACGCGTCTGGCGCTTTTCTGGGAAATTCTCGATCTCTTGGTCAATGCGCCGACATCCGAGGTGCTGGCAAGCCTGAGCTACGAGCTTGATCTGACGGGCATTGGCGATAGCGGCATAAACCGCGCCTTGTCGCATCTGCGCGAACATCTGACCGAGCAGGTTGAAGAGATCGATCTGGCTGACATGGTCGGCCAGAGCCCGAGCGCCTTTTCCCGCGCCTTCAAGCGCCATACGGGTACGACGCTGGTGCGGTATCGCAATCAGTTACGCATTGATCTCGCCTGCCAGATGCTTTTGGCGGATCAGGATGTGAAGGTGGCGGAGGTCTGCTATGATGTGGGCTTTTCCAACCTTTCCAATTTCAACCGGCATTTCCTGAACCTGAAGGGAATGTCGCCGTCCAGGTTCCGAACCATTTTTGCGGCCCAGAAGGCAGCTGTGATGGCGGAGTAAACCAGCGACACATCGCCAATTTCTAAGAATTCGGGCAGAGGTCTGTCCGGAAACGGGCACCTGTTGCCCCAACTTTCCTAATGGGAGGAAGAGTGAGATGAAAATGAAATCCAAGTTTCTGATGGCGACAGCCGCAATTGCAATGATGGCCGCTCCGGCGCTGGCGCAGGAAAAGCTGAAGATCGGCATGACCTTCCAGGAGCTGAACAACCCCTATTTCGTGTCGATGCAGGAAGCGCTGAAGGAAGCCGCAGCAAGCATTGGCGCTGACGTTGTCGTGACCGATGCCGGCCACGATGTGGCCAAGCAGATTTCTGACGTCGAAGACATGCTGCAGCAGAAGATCGACATTCTGCTTCTGAACCCGACCGACAGCGCCGGCATCGAAGCCGCCGTTCACGCTGCCAAGGCTGCCGGCGTGATCGTCGTTGCGGTTGACGCCAACGCAAACGGCCCGGTCGACACCTTCGTTGGCTCGAAGAACCGTGACGCGGGTTACAAGTCGTGCAAGCATCTCGGTGACGCGCTCGGCGGCAAGGGTGAAGTCGCCATTCTCGACGGCATTCCTGTCGTGCCGATCCTGCAGCGCGTCGAAGGCTGCAAGGCAGCTCTCGCCGAATTCCCCGAGATCAAGCTGGTCGATACGCAGAACGGCCGTCAGGACCGCTCCGTTGCTCTCGGCGTCGTTGAAAACATGATCCAGTCGCGTCCGAACCTCGCCGGTATCTTCTCGGTGAATGACGGCGGTGCGATGGGCGCTCTGGCTG
>JAEXMK010000106.1 GCA_023444445.1 Pseudomonadota bacterium
AGGTCTCTTCCAGCTCCGTGCTTTTGGATTCCGCCGCACGTTTCCTCTCCACGAGTCGAGCCATGTAGATGGAAATCTCGTAGAGAATGATCGCAGGCAGCGCAAGACCGATCTGGGACATGGGGTCTGGCGGCGTCAGCACGGCCGCGACCACAAAGGCCATGACGATGGCGAACTTGCGTTTTTCACGCAGCCAGTCGCTGGTCAGAAGCCCGACACGCGCCAGAAGCGTGGTGACGACGGGCAGCTGGAACACAAGGCCGAAGGACAGCACCAGCGTCATGATGAGGCTCAGATATTCCGACACCTTCGGCATCAGCGAAATCGCCACCTCGCCATCCTCAGGCAATTGCTGCATGGCGAGGAAGAACCACATGACCATGGGCGTGAAGAAGAAATAGACGAGCGCCGCACCGATGAGGAAAAGGATCGGCGACGCGATGAGGAACGGCAGGAAGGCGGCGCGTTCGTTCTTGTAGAGACCGGGTGCGACGAATTTATAGAGCTGCGAGGCGATCACCGGAAAGGAGATGACCATCGCGCCGAACATCGCGACCTTGATCTGCGTGAAGAAGAATTCCTGCGGCGCGGTATAGATCAGCGACGATTTTGTCACATCCAGCCCCGCCCAGAGCACGGCCCACTTGTAGGGAATGACAAGCAGGTTGAAGAGGTGCTTGGCAACCGCGAAACAGGCGATGAAGGCGACGAAAAATGCGCCGAGCGACCACATCAGCCGGGTGCGCAACTCCATGAGGTGCTCGATAAGCGGCTGCGGCTTATCTTCGGTATCCCCGCTCATGCTTCATCCTTTTTCGGCTTCACAGCCTTTGTTTTTGCCGCTTTGACCGGCTTGGCGTCGGCCACCGCCGTCGGCCTGTCAGCCTCGGTCTTCTTGGCCGTTGCCTTTTTGACGACAGCCTTCACAGGAGCCTTCGAAACGGCGGCTTCGCTAGTCATCGCGGAAGCAACAGCTTCCGGCGTTGCGGCCACTTTGGTCCGGGCGGCCCGTTTCGGCTTGGCGACAACCGCTTCGGCTTCGACGGTCGCAACCGATTTCGCACGGGCGCGTTTCGGCTTTTCTTCCGTGGCGGCAGCAACCGGTGCCGCTGCGGCAGCGACGACGGGCGGCGTATCCGGCAACTTCATTTCCGGCTCCGGCGTGCTCACGAGCGGGGCGATCGGCTCGCTCGTCGCCGGTGCGGCAGTGGAGGACAGGCCATCGGGTGCCGCCGTTGCCTTCTGCAGGTCGGATTTGATCTCATTGCCCAGCTGGCGAAGCGGGTTCATCGCATCGCGCAGGGAATTCGTGGGGTTGAGATTGCGGACATCGGAAATCGTCTGGCGCACATCGTCCATATCGGCCTCTTTCAGGGCCTCATCGAACTGCGTGCGGAAATCCCCGGCCATCTTGCGAAGGCCGGCCATCGTCTTGCCGAAGGCGCGGATCATGGGCGGCAAGTCTTTCGGTCCGACGACCACGATCAGCACGACCGCAATCACCAGAAGCTCGCTCCAGCCGATATCTAACATCAATATGCTCCCGAGACCCTAACGCCAGTCTCACACCAAACGGAACAGGCCGCTTACTTGATCTCGTCAGCCTTGTGGTCGACGGTCTTCGCATTGGCATCTGCCGGCGGCGGCGTCTGGTCTTCGTCAGCCATGCCCTTCTTGAAGCTCTTGATGCCCTTCGCGACATCACCCATCAATTCGGGGATCTTGCCACGTCCGAAAAGGACGAGAACGATCACCAGCACGATGAGCCAATGCCACACACTAAAAGAACCCATAACTGCAACTCCTGAATTTCGCTTTTAGACGATGTAAGACGTTTGAAAGGCTTTTTCAAACGACAAATCGTCGCTGAGACGGGCCGTGCCCATAAACTTTTCGCGTGTATCGCGTGGGCCTATGACGATATCAATCGTCACCATCACCACCGCCCGGTGCAAGCAGGCCCAGTTCCTCCAGATCGAGCTGCGTGATCGGGTCTTCATCCTCACGCAACTCGTCGCTCATCATCGGCAGAGGCACACCGAAATTGGACGGGATACGGCCCGAAAGCAGTCCCGCTCCCTTCAGTTCCTCAAGGCCCGGCAGATCCCGCAACTCCTCAAGGCCGAAATGATCGAGAAACTCCACGGTGGTGCCGATCGTCACCGGCCGGCCCGGCGTGCGCCTGCGACCGCGGAAACGCACCCAGCCCGCCTCCATCAGCACGTCGAGCGTACCGCGTGAGGTCTGCACGCCGCGGATTTCCTCGATCTCGGCGCGTGTCACCGGCTGATGATACGCGATAATCGCCAAAACCTCCAGCGCTGCGCGCGACAGCTTCTTGGGCTCCTTCTCCTCCGTGCGGATGACGAAGGAAAGGTCGCCCGCCGTGCGGAACGCCCATTGCCCGCCCACCTGCACGAGATTGACACCACGGTCGCCATAGGCAGCCTTCAGCGCGTGCAGAATGGCGACGACATCCATGCCGCGCGGCAGACGCTCGGCGATGAAACCGATGGAAACCGGCTCGGCCGAGGCGAAAACCAGCGCTTCGGCAATTCGCTCAGCCTCCTTCAGCTGACGCTCGGAAAACACCGTGAGTTCGGGTTCCACCCCATCTGTCGCGATCATTGCCTCGCCGGTCTCGTCGTCATTCGTCATTATAGGTCCCTCCGGCACTGGCTCCGCGCTCGTCCCTTGTGCCCCGGCGCATATAGATGGGCTGGAAAGCCCCCTCCTGCCGGATTTGCAGCGATCCCTCGCGCACCAGTTCCAGCGAGGCGGCAAAGGCGCTGGCGATGGCCGTCACCCGCATGGCGGGATCCGGAACATATTGCAGCAGATATTGATCGAGCACCGTCCATTCGCCGACATCACCGAGGAGGCTGTTGAGAAGCTCACGCGCCTCCACCAACGACCACACCTGCCGTTTTTCGATGGTGACCTGGGTGATGGCCTGCCTCTGCCGCAGATTGGCATAGGCGCTCAGAAGATCGTAGAGATTCGCCTCATAAGCCGAGCGATTGATATGCGGAATATGCTCCGGTGCGCCGCGGGCGAAAACGTCGCGGCCAAGCTGGGCGCGGTTGACCAGCCTTTCGGCCGCCTCGCGCATCGCCTCCAGGCGTTTCAGCCGGAAGGCCAGCGTCGCGGCCATTTCCTCGCCCGAAGGGCCGTCATCCTTTGCCTGCTGGGGAATGAGTAGTTTGGATTTCAGAAACGCGAGCCAGGCCGCCATCACAAGATAATCGGCGGCCAGCTCAATGCGCACGCGGCGCGCGCTTTCCACGAATTGCAGATATTGCTCGGCAAGGGCCAGCACCGAAATGCGCGACAGATCAACCTTCTGCGTGCGGGCAAGATGCAGGAGAAGATCAAGCGGGCCTTCGAAACCCGCGACATCGATGACCAGCCCGGCCTCGCCCGTCAGCCGCTCCGGCGTCACATCCTGCCAGAGCTTGTCCATCGGCGTTGAATTGCGAGACTTGTCTGCGGCCATTGTTCCATCCGCCGGGCATCCGGCCTGTGATCCCGAGTGGGCGACCGCCACCCGATCGTCAGGAAACGGCCCACATGGCGTTGAATTCAGCTCTCAGTTCAGCTTCGTCGGAGGCGTCAGCAGCGGGGAAACCCGTCTCCACAGCCCGCACCCGCTCCAGCGAACGGCCGGAAAGAACGGGAACTTCCTTCACAACCTCAAGCATTTCACCCATCACGCCGTTGCAATGCAAGACTATATCGCAGCCACCAGCAACAATATTCGCAGCCCGTTCGCCAAGCGTGCCCTTCAGCGCATTCATGGAACTGTCGTCGGACATCAGCAGCCCGTCAAAGCCGATCCGACCGCGAATGACCTCCTCGATCACCTTCGCCGAGGTAGTCGCCGGCCGTTCGCGATCAACGGCGTTGAACACCAGATGTGCGCTCATCGCCATCAATTCGCGGTTAAGCGCCCGGAACGGCACGAAATCATGGCCGTCCAGCTCATCAAGCGGCACATCGACAACAGGCAATTCATGGTGCGAATCGACCATGCCGCGACCGTGACCCGGCATATGTTTCATGACGGGCAACATGCCACCGGCCTTCAGCCCATCGGCAGCCGCCTGGCCCATCTGCGCCACCATGGTCGGCGAATAGCCATAAGCGCGGTTGCCGATAACATTGCTGGCGCCTTCCACCGGCACATCAAGCACCGGCAGGCAATCGACATTGATGCCGAATTTCATCAGGTCAAAGGCATGCAGGCGCGACATCAGCCAGGCGGCGCGCAGGCCTTCCTCGCGGTCGCGCTCGTAGATTTCACCGAGAATGCGGGCATTTGGATAGGCCTGCAGGATCGGCGGCTTGATGCGCTGAACGCGCCCGCCTTCCTGATCGATCAACACCGGCGCATCTGGCCTCCCGACGGCATCACGCATGGATGCGACGAGATCGGTAATCTGTTGCGGCTCGCCGATATTGCGGCCGAACAGGATGAAGCCCCACGGCTGCTGGTCACGGTAAAGGGCAATCTCGTCGGCGGTCAGCGAAAGCCCGCTGCATCCGAGGATCATGGCTTTGCAATCGGTCATGGTGTCACGCTCGCAGGGAAAAGAGGGGGAAGGGTAAGGAGACTGCGCCATCGGGATTGCGAAAATCGTCCGACAACCTCTCCGCCGTCATCCTCGGGCCTGACCCGAGGATCCATCGCTCCGGGTTATGGGTCCTCGGGTCAAGCCCGAGGATGATGGAGAGTGTGGTGGAAGGTCCAAATACTCCAAGGGCTGCCTCATGCGGCAGCCCCAATCGTTACGAAGCCAGATCGGCCGCTATCAGCGTGCCACCAGGCAGCTGCCGCCGGCCGAGCGGAACTTCTCGCACAGCGCCACGGCTTCGTTCTTGTCACCCGCAGGGATGCGGACGCGGTAGAACGTGCCCTTGCCGGCAATTTCAGCGGCCTTGATGTCGACGCCGCGTCCACCGATGACCGAGCCGAACTTGGCCGACATGTTCTGGTAGGACTTCTGGGCCTCAGCCTGGCTCGGCAGCGACGCGATCTGGATGTAGTAACCACCGGCAGAAGGCGTGCTGGTTGTCGCAGGTGCCACGGCAGCCGTCTGCTGCTGGGCCGGAGCGGCAGTCGCCGGGCGGACATTACCCTGGTTGGTAACGGTTGCCACCACATTGGCGGGCTGGGCAGACGGACGCGCCGAAGGAAGCGGTGCTGCCGACTGCGAGGCTTGCGACTGTGAGGTTGGCGTGGCAGCGGCAGCAGGCGTGTTGGCCTGCGGCTTTGCAGCCTGCTCGGGCGCCACTGGAACCCGCGAAGCGGCGATGACGGCGGGAGCGCCCTCACCCGGCTTGGCGGTCTGCGGTGCGGCAAGCTCTGCAACCTTGTCGGCCTTTGGCGGCTGGGCTGCCGGTGCGTCCACTTCCTGGGCGACCAGCGTGCCGTCCGGCTTGACGATCATGGTGCGGACCTTGCGCGGCGAAACGCCGGTCGCGCCAGAACCTTCGTTCTGAGCAGCCTTTTCTTCCGGCGAAAGCAGGCGCGGATCTTCGGTTTCGCCAACCGGCGTGCCGGTCCCTTCCATATCCCCGTCGTTTTCGCCTTCCAGCGGCAATTGTTCCGGGATCAGCGTGCGCTGAACCACATCCACCGGCTGTTCGTTGCTGGAAATCAGCGCCGGCTGTTTCGGATCGGCAGCGCTGCCGCCGGCAACACGGTCATAAACCGCCTTGTCCTGATTTGGCACGACGCGACCGCCCGGATTTTCCGGCACGACCTTCATCGGGTCGTTATCGGCGGAGATGATGACCGGCGCACCATTGGAACCGGTACCGGACGAGCCGCCTGATATCAGCGCGTAGACGCCGCCACCGATCAGCACCAGACCGATTGCGGCAGCCACCGGCATGATCCAGCGGCGACCGCCGCGTTCATCTTCATCGCGATAGGCCGCCTGATGATCGACATAGGTATTTTCGGCATCGCGCGACGCATTGCCACGGGAAGCCGCAGCTTCCTGCATGGAGCGGCGGAAGTCCTCTTCCAGAGCCCGCTCGAATTCATCGGCGTCATCAGGAGCCTGCGCGGCGCGCGCCTGCGGGGCGGCAGCGCGGTTTTCCGCGTGTTTATGGCGGTCGAGACCACCGGCAACTGCAGGCGCAAACAGCGTCGCAAGCTCGGTATCGATATCGAGGTCTTCCTCGTGACGGCGCGGTGCCGGCTTGGGTTCGAAAACCCCGACCGGCAGTTCCGGAACATCCATTTCGATGATGGTTTCCGGGTGTTCTTCCGTTTCACCGATCTGCGAAGGATCGAAAGGCAGGCTTTCCAGCGTCTGCGGCGCTGCCGGCTGCGGCGCAGCGACAGCCGGACGCGGCTGAACGGGCACAGCTGCTGCCGCGATGGGAGCAGCAACGGTTGCGGCGCGTGGTTGCGGAACAGGCTGTTCCCTCACCGGCTGGGGCGCGGCAGCCACCACCGGAGCGACCGGCTGCTGGCGAACGGGTTGCGGCGCGGGCGCAGGAGCAACCTCGGCTTCGGCGATTTCCGACAGGTCGAGATCAAGATCGAGATCGTCGAGCGCCAGCTCGAAATCATCATCGTTGAAACCGGCAAAATCCGTGAAATCCGGCTCCTGAAGAGGAGCCGGGGATACAGCGGGGGCAACCGGCGTCGCCCGTGCGGGAGCCGCAGCAACTGGCGTTGCGGCAATCACCGGCGGTTCGATTTTTGCGGCCTGAACGACAGGCGCGGACTGCACGACGGGTTCTTCGCCACGACCGGGAATGGAATATTTCGCAACGTCGTAGATCAGCTCGTCCATCGGCGACAGATTGGTCGCAGCCGGCCTTTGAGCAACCGGAGGCGTCACAGGCTGTTCAGCAGGCGTGAATCTTTCCGCAACCGAGGGTGCAAAGGCAGGTGCTGTCTCTTCCGCCTGAATGACGGCAGGTGCCGGCGCGGGCTCGATCTGTGGCTCGATCTGCGGTTCCATCCGGGCCGCGACAGGCGGCTGTTCGGAACGCGGCTCGACCCTTCTCGGATCGACAGCGGAAACATCGCGGCGCGCGCCGAAATTGGCGAGCGGCAGGCGCAGGCTGGAAAACTCGAGCGAAGAACGGCCGCCATGCGAAGGCGGACGCACGGAAACCGGAGCGGGCGCTTCCTCGGCAACCGCGATCTCCACCTCATCGGCAAGATCGAAAGCCTGCGGTTCCGGCGCATAGGCCTGACCGGCAAAAGCAACATTGCTCGAAACATCGGCCGGAAGCTCCGGCATGGCGTGCCATTCGGGCTCTGCCGTTTCAACGGCCTGCGGCTCTTCCCATGCGACCTGCTGGGCGGGCGGCTGGTAAACCACAGGCTCAGCGGCGCGCGGCTGGCGGGAATGCACATCGAAAACTTCGGCGACGGCGCCGGCATCGTCACGGAAGTCCGCGCGGATGTCCTGCTGAGCTGATGTTTCCACGTAATTATGGATATAGGCCTGGTCGACCTCAGGAAGCCGCTCTTCCCTCACCTCGGGTGCAGGTGCGGGTGCAAGCTCGGGCTCGCGGCGGGCGAAAACCGATTCGACACGCTGCATGAAGTCGTTGGGGTGGATGCCCGCACGAACATCGTTTGCCGGATCAAGAACGACTGGATCGGCGTGCGGTGCGTCGTAAACCTCGAATTCCCTCAGAAGCTCATCTTCGAGGTTAAATTCGGGTTCGCGGCGGGCAACCGATGGCTGAGCCTCGGAACCCGCATGCGAAGGACGATCTTCGAAGCCGACGATACGCGCCAGTTCTGCCAGAGGATCGTTGTCAGCGAACCCTTCGGACCGGGCGTCCCGGTTATACGCGACATTTTTTTCGACCATTACGTGTTCCACCATCTACGCATTGCAGCTCTTGCCAGCGTATTGTGAGCAAATAATGGTGAGATGTTATCGCATTTCGTCAGGTGCGTCCGCTCCTAAAAGCGTAAGGCCAGACTTCAAAACATTCGCGACAGCATTCACCAGCCCAAGTCTGGCAATGCTCAATTCTCGGTTTTTATCGTTAATAAAACGTAATTCCTGATGGTCTTTACCCTTGTTCCAGTGTCCATGGAAGGAACTGGCGAGATCATAGAGGTAAAAAGCAAGCCTGTGCGGCTCATGCGACAGGGCCGCCGATTCGATCAGGCGCGGATATTCAGCAAGCTTAGCAACCAGCTGCAACTCGTTGATATCGCTAATCAAAGCAACAGACGCCGCCATGTCTTCGGCAGAGGGTGCAAGACCCGGAAACGCCTCCTGAGCCTGGCGGAAGATCGACTTGCAGCGGGCATGCGCATATTGCACGTAAAAGACCGGATTATCCTTCGATTGTTCGGTCACTTTCGCGAAATCGAAGTCCAGCGGCTCGGAATTCTTCCGATAAAGCATCATGAATCGCACCGGATCGCGACCGACTTCGTCGACAACATCGCGCAGCGTGACGAAGTCGCCGGAGCGTTTCGACATCTTCACTGGCTCGCCGTCACGGAACAGCTTGACGAGCTGGCAGAGCAGCACGGTCAGCTTCGACTTGCCCTCGGAGACGGCGCGCGCGACGGCTTCCAGACGCTTGACGTAACCGCCATGGTCGGCACCGAGCACATAGATCATCTCGGAAAAACCACGGTCGAACTTGTTCTTGAAATAGGCGACGTCGGCGGCGAAATAGGTGTAGGAACCGTCCGACTTCATCAGCGCGCGGTCCATATCGTCGCCCACTTCCGTGGAGCGGAACAGCGTCTGCTCGCGATCTTCCCAGTCATCAGGCAATTCGCCCTTCGGCGGCGGCAGCGTGCCCTTGTAGACATGGCCCTTGAAGGTGAGGTCGTTGATGGCCGAGAGGATCGGCCCACCATTGCCCTCATGCAGCGTGCGCTCCGAAAAGAACACGTCGTGCCGGACGTTGAGAAGCGCCAGATCCTCGCGGATCATGGCCATCATCGCATCGATGGCCTTGTCCTTGACGATAGGCATCCACTTCTCTTCAGGCATGGCGCGCAGCTTGATGCCATATTCATCCGCCAGCGCCTGGCCGACAGGAACGAGGTAGTCACCCGGATAGAGACCGGACGGAATGGTGCCGA
Source organism: Pseudomonadota bacterium (assembly GCA_023444445.1). GTDB lineage: Bacteria > Pseudomonadota > Alphaproteobacteria > Rhizobiales > Rhizobiaceae > Agrobacterium. Next base: position 9,095 of record JAEXMK010000106.1, read on the forward strand.
TATCTTCGCCCAGCGCCTCGCGGTAACGCAGGAACACGGAGCGGGCCAGCACATCGATCTGCGAGCCGGCATCGTTGATGTAATATTCCTTGGTAACGCCATAACCCGCAAAGGCGAGCAGGTTCGCCAGCGTGTCCCCGACAACCGCGCCACGGCAGTGACCGACATGCATCGGGCCGGTAGGATTGGCCGAGACATATTCGACGTTGATCTTCTGGCCCGCACCGATCGTCGAGCGACCGAAATCGATGCCCTGGCCGATCATATCGGCAAGCAGACGCTGCCAGTAACCGACCGACACCTTGAGATTGATAAAGCCGGGACCCGCGACATTGACGCTGTCGACATCGCCATCCGCCTGAAGCGCCGGCACGATGAGTTCGGCCAGCGCGCGCGGATTGGTGCCGAGCGGCTTGGCCAGTACCATGGCGGCATTGGTGGCAACGTCGCCGTGGCTGAGATCGCGCGGGGATTCGACGGTAATTCGACTGAAATCGACTTTTTCGCGGTTCTCTTTCACGAGGTCGAGCGTCTCGAGCGCGTTTTTGATCCTGGTATCGAAATCAGCAAAAATGTTCATCGTTCCAACCTGCGCGAAGGGCTTCTGTTCATGTCCGGTATGTTAGCCGGTCGGGCTCCGCGATCGCCCGCTGCCCTATCTCAAATCGGGGGTGTGGTCAAACAGCCGCTGGTGGGCGCGCAGTGCATAACTGTCGGTCATGCCGGCCAGATAGTCGCCCACATGCCGGGCTTTTGCGGCAACGCTCATGCCGGAAATGCTGTCTACCCAGTAGTGGCTCTGCATCTCCGCCGGAGTTTCCATATATCGGTGGAAAAGATCGGTGACGATCTGCGTCGCGCCGGCGCGGATGCGCATGATGTCCGGATGCCGGTAGATATGGGCAAACAGCAGCTTCTTGATCTGCCGGTCGGTCTCGGCCATCTCCGGCGAGAAGGTGGCGACGGTCAAATCGGCGGCGCGGATATCAGCAGCCCGCTGCGGTTTCAGGCGGGCAAGATTTTGCTGCGCAACGCCGATCACGTCCTCAACCATGTGGGTAATCTGCCGGCGCATGATCTCGTTTGCAAAACGCTCCTTGTCGAGCACCGGATATTTCGCCCGCACCTGCGCCATCAACCCGCTGAGGAATGGCACCTCCTCCAGCATCTCGAAGGTGAGATAACCGGCCCGCAGACCGTCATCGATGTCATGGGTGTTGTAGGCGATGTCATCGGCGATCGCCGCCACCTGCGCCTCAAGGCTCGCATAGCTGCCGATCTCCAGATCCTGTAGCTCACAATATTCGAGGATGGGCAGCGGGACCGGCCCCTTTATGCCCTCGCCCTTGGCATTAACCAGCGGGCCATTGTGCTTGACGAGACCTTCGAGCGTTTCCCAGGTCAGGTTGATGCCGTCATATTCGGCATAACGGCGCTCCAGCTTGGTGACGATACGCAGTGACTGGGCATTGTGGTCAAAGCCGCCATAGGGCAACAGCACCGCATCCAGCGCGTCTTCGCCGGTATGGCCAAAGGGCGTGTGGCCGAAATCATGCACCAGGGCCACGCCTTCGGCCAGATCTTCGTCCAGCTTCAGCGCGCGGGCGAGCGCCCGGGCGATCTGCGCCACCTCGATGGTATGGGTAAGTCGCGTGCGGTAGTGATCGCCGTCAGGGCTGATGAAGACCTGCGTCTTATGCTTCAGGCGGCGAAAGGCGGTCGTATGCACGATGCGGTCCCGGTCACGCTGGAATTCGGAACGCGTCAGGCTTCCCTCTTCGGGAAAAAGACGCCCGCGCGTCGTCCATGGATCCGAGGCGAAAACCGCCCTCTCGCCACTTCCGAAACCCAATGCGCGCTGGTCTATGATCATGCATCCACCTGTTGACTTCTTAAGGCCGCGACTTCCTTTTGGTTTCGGCCATTGACCTTTTCATTCACCCTTCATACCTATCGCAGATGTCAGCGCAAAGCATCATCGCCGCGAAGACGCCCTCACACAGGCTATAGACCGTTAATTTGACTGGTTTATAATAGTGACAACGAGATTATTGCTCTCCGGATCTTGACCCCGGCAGGAGAAACGACATGGAAAACAGCGACATTACCCTTTCGGAAGCAGCGGCAAAGCGAATCGCCCAGATCGTTGCAGCAGATGCCGGCAAACAGGCGCTGCGCGTCTCCGTCGAAGGCGGCGGCTGCTCGGGCTTCTCCTACAAGTTCGATCTTGCCGAAGACCCCGCCGATGACGACATCGTGATCGCCCGCGGCGATGCCAAGGTGCTGATCGATAGCCTGTCAGTTGTCTATATGGCGGGCTCCGAGATCGACTTCGTCGATAATCTTCTCGGACAGTCCTTCCAGATCAAGAACCCCAATGCCGTGGCAAGCTGCGGCTGTGGCACCAGCTTTTCTATTTGAGTGGGAAATACCGGCGCGCAATCCGCACGCCAGTCACCAAACTTTGAAGTAACTCGCATCTCTCTCCTCATTCCTGTGCTTGTCACAGGAATCCAGTCGACGCGCGCCTGCGCGGCGGGAAGAGTCCTTTCAGCCCAAAGACTTGGTCTGGCTAGATTCCTGTGACAAGCACAGGAATGAGGGAGGAAAAACGCAGCGACCCCGCCCGCCGGCGTCTTTCCACGACATCCTCACCACCAATTTCCAAAAACGGTGGCAATCGCTTTTGCATCGGGTAAAAGTACCCCCACAAAAGGGAAACTCCGATGAAGATTGCCACCTGGAACATCAATGGCGTCAAGGCGCGTATCGAAAACCTCTGCCAGTGGCTGAAGGATTCATCGCCTGACATCGTCTGCCTTCAGGAAATCAAATCCGTCGACGAGGGTTTTCCCCGGCTGGAGATTGAGGCGCTCGGTTATCACGTCGAGACCCACGGCCAGAAAGGCTTCAACGGCGTCGCCCTGCTGTCCAAGGTGAAGCCCGATGAGGTCAATCGTGGCCTGCCGGGCGATGATGCCGATGAGCAGGCCCGTTTCATCGAAGGTGTGTTTTCCGTGGATGGCGGCGCCATCCGCGTCTGCTCACTATACCTGCCGAACGGCAATCCGCCGGACGATCCGGTCAAATATCCCTACAAGCTTGCGTGGATGGAACGGCTGCGGCATTTTGCGGAAGATCGCCTCGCGCTGGAAGAGCCGCTCATCCTGGCGGGTGACTACAACGTCATTCCCGAACCCTTCGATTGTCACGACCCACGCGTGTGGGAAGGCGACGCATTGTTCCTGCCGAAGACCCGGGCGGCCTTCCGCAAGCTGGAGAATCTCGGCTTCACCGATGCAGCACGCGCGACGACCGATGCGGCAGGACTTTATTCCTTCTGGGATTATCAGGCCGGCGCATGGCCGAAAAACAACGGCATCCGCATCGATCATCTGATGCTGTCAGCGGAAGCGGCCGACAGGCTTCAATCGGTCGAGATCGAAAAACATGTGCGGGCCTGGGAAAAACCGTCCGACCATGTGCCGGTCTGCGGTTATTTCGATTTCAGCCCGGTTGGCTGAGCCGCTCCTGTTTGGCGGATAAAACCGCCCCGATCAGCACCCTCAATCCGGATCGTTGAACTGCATGTTCTGCGCCATGGCAATGGCGGCACGGCGATCATTTTCGCCGGCCAGCGAAAAGGCCTGCTCCTGCAGGTTCTGGATCCAGGTACAGTCCGCCGCCGTGCATTTGTCGAGCGCCGCCGTCATGAAGGCGAGCCCCTGCGTCGTCTGGCCTTCCTGAAAGATCAGATTGCCGAAGATCGACATGGCGCCGGCATGGCCATGCTTGCGGGCTTGGTTGAGCCATTTCTTGGCCTGCTGCACATCGGCGCGGCCACCCTCACCCGCGAGGATCATCTCCGCCAACCGGAACTGCGCTTCAGCCACGCCAAAGGTGGAAGCCACCTGGAAATAAAGCTGGCGGGCCTGCGAAAGGTCCATTTTCACGGGGCTGCCGGGAATGCCGTGGCGGTAATAGTCGGCCAGCGAGAGAAGGGCGTTGACGAAGAATCCGGTATCTTCGGAACCCGGCTCTACACCCTGGCTGGCGATTTCACTGTAGATCTTGAAAGCTTCCAGATCGTTCTTGGCGACGCCATCGCCATAGGCATACATATTGGCAAGTGCCCAGCGCGAGCCGGTATGGCCTTTTTCCGCCGCGTACCGATAGGCCTCGACGGCTTCGTCCTTGTTACCGTTCTTGTAGGCCTTGAAGCCGAACTTGAACAGGTCGAAGGGGCCGGATTCCTTGGTCACGCCCGCATTGATGTCAAAAGCCAGCACCGGCATTGCGAGCGACGCAAGCAACATGCCCATGAGGAGCGGCTTTAAAACGTTGGCTTCACATTTCAGCATTTAGGCGAACTTCTCTCACTCTTCCCGGCATATAGCCAATACTTGCGGAATGCTGCAAAGCCGAACCCCGCCGGGTCGCGATTTTTCGAACACACTGCGTCTTTCCGGCAGCACTTTCCAGCGCACCACCGGTGGTTTCATGCGGCGATTGCCCTAATTTTCCAGTGAGACAGATATAGGCATAATTTCCGGCAACATAACGGCATTCCGTCATCCCCCGGTCAGCGCCAGACAAGAAAGCCGGGCGAAATTCCCGTATTACTTGCTTAAACGCTGAATCCAAACCCGTTTTCACTTTCTGCAACTCCGCAGGCCCACATCAAACGCCTGCATGTTCTTTCATTCCCGCGCCTCTAAACATCAGCCAAGCACCCTGTTTGTGGCGGGAAATGGACAGATATGCTCACATTCCAACGCGACCACACGCTTGCAGAAAAGTGTTGCCAAATCGTCACAAAACTGTCGGGCCAGAAATTTTTATCTGACAGAAATCACAGGTCTCGCATGAAAAAAGGTCCGGTTGGTAAACCGGACCTTTATTTTAGCAAATTACGTGGAAAGCCTTTAGAACTTGACCTTCACGCCGGTCGAGATGGCCGCGACGAGATCGTTGCCAAAGGTGTATCCTGCCTCGTCGCCACAACGTGCGCCAAGCGGACCGCAAGGTGCGCCGCCGATGGAGGAGCTGCCGGAGGTGAGCAAACCAAGCGCACCAGCAATCTTGAACTCGATGTTCTTATTGGGTGAATAAACCAGCTGCGTGCCAAGCAGCCAGGTGTCGGTCTGCGTGCCGATGACGGTCGACGTGCCACGGTCCCAGGTCAGGCTGACGGCGCCGCTCCACTGATCGTTGAACTTGTGACCAATACCGCCGGAAATTGTCCAGCCATCACGATAAAAAAGGTCAAGCGTGTTGATGGCGCTTGGCGTTCCCGCAACGCAGGTCGGCGAACCAACGGCGCAGAAGGGGATCGTCTGAATCTGGCTCCAGTCCGTCCACTTCACAGAACCGAAAGCGAGCCAGCCGGGGGCAATTCCAGATTGCACCTTCCACTCGATGCTGTCAGGCATGGATACATTACCGTAAACGGGAGTAATGCGGCCCGAGATGGCGTTGAGACCGATCGGCAGGTTGGTCAGATTGACATTACCTGTCAGATCGACATCGACCGCGCTGTTGTAAACAAGGCTTGTCCGGAAAGCGATTTCAGGAATTTCATAAGCCACGCCGGCGCGCCAGCCCCAGCCATCGCCCTCCATCTCGAGCTTGCCGATACCGTTGTAGATCGAGGTCGGAATACCGTTTGCAGCAAGAGCGATCGGCGAGACAACCTGACGATATTTATAGCCGCTCAGTTCCTGATAGAAGCCGCCGCCAATGATCGAGAAATCGCCTTTACCGAGATCAAACTTGACGCGGCAAGTCGTCGCATAGTTATGCGACTTAACCTTGGTTTCGATATTGTAGCTGGAGCCCTGCCAGATGCCCGGATTGAGATCGGCGCCCCACGGCTGCGAATAATCGAACATGCAGTCGCCGAAATCGCCGATGGCCGCCTTGGCGCCAACGCGCGTCGTCCAGTAATTCTCTCCGTCGTCAGCACTTGTGCTCCAGCTGGACGGTAGTGGAATAGGAACGGGGCTTGTGGGGCTTTTATTCGGATTGTCCCGTGCATTCTCCACCTTGCGCTGCGGTGCGACGAAGGTCGCGGAACTGTCGAGAACGTAATCGGACGGATCGAACAGCAGGTCGATATTGTAACCGCCGCGCTCAAGACCGCCGGCCAGTGAAGGCGTTACCGCCGCGATGCTGACTGCGAAACATACCGCGCCGCGAAAAATTGCAGTTTTTGCCGTCTCTCTCCCCAATCAAGGCAATGTGATCGTCAAAAGAGTGAAGGGCTTCGTGGCAAATGACAATCTGCCGCACAGTGGCACAGTTCTGCGACACCTCCTCATTTTTTACGTAAGAATTTCAAGTATGCGCCCTAAATTAGTCATTTTAGGTTATTTTTCTAATTCATATGGGCGACTCCGTCATAAAATGAAACAAACGCCTACGGCCAACCGGAATTGTCGCCAAATAACCACAGTTGAAAGTTTCCGGGAAAACCACGCTTATCAGGCAGTTTTTATTGGTTTTTTTCGGTCTTTGGGTGCGATTCCCGCTGTTTCACACGGGAAATAGGAGTCCTGCAGGACGACTGCGATTCGACGCTGCAACGCAGCATCCAACAACTGACAAAACACAAAAGCGCCCCGTTGGTACGGAGCGCTTTTGCTTACATAAGGCTGGCTGTAGCGATGCGGGTTACCCCGCTTCACTTACCCGCGTGAGAGCCGTTCTCAGACTTGAAAGCTGCACGTCCAGCTCTGCCTTGCGCTCGCGCTCGGCAGCCACGACCTCGGGGTCGGCATTGGCGACGAACTTCTCGTTCGACAGCTTCTTGTCGATGCGTTCCATTTCCGCATCCACCTTGCCGATCGCCTTCTCCAGACGGGCCTGTTCAGCCCCAAGATCAACCAGATTGCCGAGCGGCAGGCAGACCGTAGCTTCACCGACGATGATCTGTGCGGAACCCTTCGGCGCAACGTCAGCGGCGCGGATTTCATCCGCCCGCGCCAACCGCATAATGGCGGCGGCGTGGCGGTCAAGCCGCGCTTCGGTTGAGGTGTTGGCACCAACGACGACCAGCGAAGCGGTGGCGCCCGGCGGCACGTTCATCTCGGCACGCGCGGAGCGAATGCCGGAGACAAGGTCGATCAGCCAGTTGATTTCGGCCGCTGCCGCATCATCACGGAATTCCGGCTCCGGCCAGTCTGTCAGGCAGAGCAAATCGTCCCGCTCCTCGCCCTCGCCCGCCGTGTGCGCCCACAGCTCTTCGGTCATGAAGGGCATGAAGGGATGCAGGAGCTTGTAGATTTCCTCAAGAACATAGGCCGCGCAGGCTTGCGATTCCGTCTTTGCCTTTTCGTCCTCGCCGCCAAAGACAGGCTTCAGCAGTTCCAGATACCAGTCGCAGAACTGGTTCCAGACGAAACGATAAAGGATGCCTGACGCATCGTTGAAGCGGAAATTCTCAAGCGCTGCCGTCACGTCGCGTGCCGTATTGGCAAGCTCCGTCAGGATCCAGCGGTTGATCGTCAGCGACGCGGTTTCGGCAAGGAAATGCGGATCGCGCTTCACGCCGTTCATCTCGGCAAAGCGCGTGGCATTCCACAGCTTGGTGCCAAAGTTGCGATAACCGGCAATACGCGCGGGATCGAGCTTCACGTCGCGGCCCTGCGCCGCCATGATGGCCAGCGTGAACCGCAGCGCATCCGCGCCGTATTCGTCGATCAGTTCCAGCGGATCGATGACGTTGCCCTTGGACTTCGACATCTTCTGGCCGTTCTTGTCGCGAACCAGCGCATGGATATAGACGGTGCTGAAGGGCTCGACGGGATTGCCGGCATCGTCCTTCATGAAATGAAGACCCATCTGCATCATGCGCACCACCCAGAACGGGATGATATCAAAGCCGGTGACCAGCACATTGGTCGGGTAATAACGCGCCAGTTCCGGTGTCTGTTCGGGCCAGCCGAGCGTCGAGAACGGCCAGAGCGCCGACGAGAACCAGGTGTCGAGCACGTCTTCGTCGCGCGTCAGGATTTCGCCCGGAGCGAAGTTCTCAAGCTTCTCTTCCACCCAGGCCTTCCACGGGCCTTCATGGGCGATATAGTGCTGGATAGCTGCCTGAAGCGCCTCTTCTTCGGTCTTTTCGACAAAGACCTGCCCGTCGGGGCCATACCATGCCGGAATCTGGTGTCCCCACCACAATTGCCGCGAGATGCACCAGGGCTGGATGTTCTCCATCCACTGGAAGTAGGTGTTTTCCCAGTTCTTCGGCACGAAATTGGTGCGGCCTTCACGAACGGAGGCAATCGCCGGCTGGGCCAGCGTCTTGTTGTCTACCCACCATTGGTCCGTCAGGCGCGGCTCGATCGGCACACCGCCACGGTCGCCATGCGGTACGACGTGCTTGTGCGGCTCGATCTTATCGAGCAGACCGGCTTCCTCGAAGATTTCAACGATGATCTTGCGGGCGGTAAAGCGATCCTGCCCTTCCAGACGATCCCACGCGCCATGCAGCGCTGCGGGATGGCTGAGACCTTCCAGGAAATCTTCATTGTCCTTGATGGAGATGGTGCCATCGATATTCATGACGTTGATGGCGCGCAGGCCGCAGCGTCTGCCGACCTCGAAATCGTTGAAGTCATGCGCCGGCGTGATCTTCACGGCACCCGTGCCCGCCGTCGGATCAGCATAGTCATCGGCAACGATCGGGATCTTGCGGCCGACGATCGGCAGGATGACATGCTTGCCGACGATGCCCTTGTAGCGGTCATCCTTCGGGTTCACCGCAACGCCGGTATCGCCGAGCATGGTTTCCGGACGCGTCGTGGCGACGACGATGTAATCACGCGTTTCGAACTCGGTGGGCTTACCCTCTTCGTCGAATGCGATCGGATACTGATAGGTAACGCCCTTTTCCAGCGGATAACGGAAGTGCCAGAGGTTACCCTTCATCTCGATCTGCTCGACTTCCATGTCGGAAATCGCGGTCTGCAGCTTGGGGTCCCAGTTGACGAGGCGCTTATCTTTGTAGATCAGGCCCTGCTTGTAGAGCGTGACGAAAACTTCGAGAACCGCCTGCGACAGCCCCTCATCCATGGTGAAGCGCTCACGCGACCAGTCACAGGAGGCGCCAAGGCGTTTCAACTGGTTGAAAATGAGACCGCCGGATTCGGCCTTCCATTCCCAGACTTTTTCCACGAAAGCCTCACGGCCCATATCGCGGCGGCCCGGAAGCTGCTGCTCCATCAGCTTGCGCTCGACCACCATCTGCGTGGCGATGCCAGCATGGTCCATGCCCGGCTGCCACAGAACGTCCTTGCCGCGCATACGCTCGAAGCGGACCAGAATATCCTGCAGCGTGTTGTTGAGCGCGTGGCCCATATGCAGGGAGCCGGTCACATTCGGCGGCGGGATGACGATGGTGAAGGTTTCCGCGCCCGGCTTGGCGTTGGCGCCGGCACGAAAAGCGTTAGCCTCGTCCCAGGCCTTGGCGATCTTCGGTTCGACGGATGCGGAATCGTAGGTCTTTTCGAGCATTTCCTGACCTGAATTTTAGAGTTCTTGTGTGGATTTTTTAAATAAGGATGGATGGTCGAGAGTCAACAGAAACCGACCCGCTAAGCCGCCGATTGAGCGGCTCCGCACATGACTATGCCCCGATAACACCTTCATCTTCAACAAAAAAGCCGCTCCCATGCCGGAGCGGCTCCTGTTTCCTCGCATTGGCAGCGATTGCAGCCTGCGAACGGGCCGGCTTTAGCGGCGCGTGCCGCGCGCGACGCGCTCGATTTCCTCACGCACGAGCCGCTCCACCAGTGTCGGCAGATTGTCTTCCAGCCAGTCCTGCAGCATGGGACGCAGCATACCGGCGGCCATATCTTCGATGGAACGCCGTTCGACGCCGTCGAAAACCTCCGCCAGCTCGCTGAAGGATCGGGCAATCTGCGCACCGGCGGCGGCAGAAAGGAGATTGAGCGACAGGCCGTTGGCAATCTCCACCGGTTCTTTCGCTTCCTGCTCACCAAGGTCAAAGATCGATTTCTCAACGACAGGTTCGAGCGCGACATCGAAACGCTCCGCCGTTACCGGCGAATCGATGGCGCCCCGCAGCGAAAGCTGCTCGAAACGGCTCTCGGCCGAAGGCGCATTTTCGATGGCGGCAGCAGCCGCACGATCCTCGGCGGCGAAGGATACCGGCTGCTCAACGGCGCCTGTGGCGGCCACGGCGGCCATCAGCGGACGAACATCCGTCGGGCGCTGCGGCGCTGCGCGTTCGGGCATCGGCACGGCTGACGGCTGCGAAACATTCAAGGCGGCGACAGCCGGTGCTGCGGTCTCGGCCGCGCGCTGTTGCGCCTGCGCGGCAAAAGCCTGCGGCCCCATGGCGGCGTTGCGGTCTGCGGCGGCGCGCACACGGGCGGCAACATCGGCAAGCGACATGGTCTTTTCAACCTGGCTTTCCTGCCGTTCAACCACCGGCGCTTCAAAAGCCGGTGAAAAATCCTGCGCCGGTCGCGCAGCATAAGCCTGGTTTGCGGCGGGGGGAACGCGCGCCGGCGGGCTCACTGGCTCCGCTACGAAGGCCGCTTCGCCGGAAGCCTCGTCCTCATCGTCATAGACCGGCGGCAACTGTCCGGAAAACGCACCCGCAGGTCCGGTCTCATTGCTTTCGATGATCCGGCGGATAGAAGCCAGAATTTCTTCCATGGACGGTTCACGCGCGACACTTGGCTGAGCCATATCAATCCCCGGTTTCCACTCTTGAGCGCTTAGACCGTATCCTTCGGGATACCGGACATGGCGCTTTGCACCTGTTCAATTCTTACATCGCGCCCATGACAATCAAAGCCGATTGCCGTGCCGATGCTCTGAAACAGTTCAGTCAAAATCGCCGGGCGTTTTTGCCGTCCCTGTTGCAGGGTCATGCGGGGCAGAAATACGCACACCCCGAATCACCCTTAGTCTAGGGCAGCATAGTCAGGAACTAA
>JAEXMK010000134.1 GCA_023444445.1 Pseudomonadota bacterium
GCCCAAGTCCTTGGGCTGAGAGGAGTCCTTCGCCGCGCAGACGCGCGTCGGCTGGATTCCTGTGACAAGCACAGGAATGAGGGGAGCAAGACCACACTCATTCCGCCGCCTCCGGCATTGCGGTCCGCACCGGCTTCGCCTTGCGGGTCGGCGCACCCACTCTCAATCGTCTATCGGAGAGAGAAATGAAACCGCCGGCCATCATGAACAGCGTGCCGCCCCAGATGCAGAGGATGAAAGGCTTCCACCAGATGCGCACTACCATCCCGCCATCGGCCATGGGGTCGCCCAGCGAAACATAGAGCTGGCTGAGACCAAAGGTCAGGATGCCGGCTTCCGTCGTCGGCATGCGCCGGGCGGTATAGAGCCGCTTCGAAGACCAGACATCGGCCACCTCCACACCCGCCCTGCGAACGGTGAAATGGCCGCGATCTTCGGTAAAGTTCGGGCCGACGGCGTGGCGGATGCCATCGAATGTCAGGCTGTAGCCGCCCGCTTCCGCCACCATTCCCTGTTTCATCTCCAGCACCGTCTCCGTCTCGAAGGTGGTGACGATGACGATGCCGAGTACGGTGATGCCGAGGCCCATATGCGCCAGCGCCGTACCGAAGGCGGAACGCGGCAGGCCCTTGAGGCGGCGGAATGCAATAGCGAAGGCGAGTTTGCCGAAATTGGCGCGATACCACAGATCGGCAAGTGCGCCGAGAATCAGCCAGAAACCGGCAGCAATGCCGAGTGCTGCCAACACCGGACCGCCGTGTTCGATATACCACAGCGTCAGCCCGACCAGCGCGGCGAGCGCCGCCGCCACATAAAGCCGCTGGAAAGCACCGAGAAGATCGCCGCGTTTCCAGGCCAGCATCGGCCCGAACGGCGTGACGATCAGGATTGGGATCATCAACAGGCCGAAGGTGAGGTTGAAGAAGGGCGCCCCGACCGAGATTTTTTCGCCTGTCAGCGTCTCGAGAATAAGTGGATAGAGCGTGCCGATCAGCACGGTAGCGGTCGAGACTGTCAGGATCAGGTTGTTAAGGACCAGAGCGCCTTCACGTGAGATCGGCGCGAACAGTCCGCCGGCCTTGAGGGTGGGCGCGCGCCACGCAAACAGCGCAAAAGCACCGCCGATGAAGACGGTTAGAATGCCAAGAATGAAGATGCCGCGGCTGGGATCAGTGGCGAAGGCGTGCACGGAGGTCAAAACGCCGGATCGAACAAGGAAGGTGCCGAGCAGCGACAGCGAGAAGGTCATGATTGCCAGAAGCACGGTCCAGATCTTCAGCGCTTCGCGCTTTTCCATGACAAGCGCCGAATGCAGAAGCGCTGTGCCGGCAAGCCACGGCATGAAGGAGGCGTTTTCCACCGGATCCCAGAACCACCAGCCGCCCCAGCCGAGTTCATAATAGGCCCAGTAGGAGCCCATGGAGATACCGGCGGTCAGAAAGGTCCAGGCGGCGAGCGTCCACGGTCTTACCCAGCGCGCCCACGCCGCATCGATGCGGCCTTCCAGAAGGGCCGCAACGGCAAAGGAGAAACAGACGGAAAAGCCGACATAACCGAGATAGAGGAGCGGCGGATGGATGGCGAGACCGAAATCCTGGAGGATGGGATTGAGGTCCTGTCCTTCCGCAGGCACCCGCTCCAACCGCAGGAACGGGTTTGAGGTGAGAAGAATGAACAGCAGGAAGGCGACCGAAATCCAGGCCTGGACGGCAAGTACATTGGCCTTGAGCGTTTCCGGCAAATTGCGTCCGAATGTGGCGACGAGTGCGCTGAAGAACACAAGGATAAGCAGCCACAGCAGCATCGAGCCTTCGTGATTGCCCCACACGCCGGTCAGCTTGTAGAGCATCGGCATCAGCGAATGGGAGTTTTCCCAGACATTGCGCACGGAAAAATCAGAGACGGCATAAGCACGCGTCAGCGCCGCGAAGGAAAAACCCACCAGCAGGAACATCATGACGGAGCCGAGCGAGGCGATATCCATCAGTGCCCGGTCGTTGCGGCGCGCGCCGATGACCGGCAGCGTCGAGACAATCAGCCCCACGCCAAGCGCGAGAACGAGGACATAGTGGCCGATCTCGTTGATCATCTGGTTGCTCCGGTTTTGTCACCTGAGGCAGCGCTGGCCGCAGGCGTGGCGGCGGGTGCTGCCCCCTCGACGCCCTGCTGCCACAGGCCTTTGTCCTTCAGCCGGTCGGCCACTTCCTTGGGCATATAGTTCTCGTCATGCTTGGCCAGCACGCTGTCGGCCACGAAACCGTGGGTCGCGGCATCGAACATGCCTTCGGTCACCACGCCCTGCCCTTCGCGGAAGAGATCGGGCAGGATGCCGGTATAACTGACCGGCACAGTGGCCTCGCCATCGGTCACCGTGAAGCTGACCGTGCGGCCTTCGCCACGTTTGATCGAACCCTCCGCCACCAGCCCGCCAAGGCGGATGCGCGTGCCGGGATTTACGGGGGTCTTTTCCAGGTCGGCCGGCATGTAAAAATAGGCGATGGACTGGCCGAAGGCGAACATGACGAGCAAGACCGCCGCAACGATGAAGCTCATGCCACCGCCGATGATCGCCAGACGTTTCTGTTTGCGGGTCATTGCGTCACTCCCTGCGGCGCTGCCTGTCCATTGCGGATCGGCGCGGCGGAAACGCCGAGCTCTTTCGCCAGCGCCAGAAGCTGCCTGCCCTGCTCTCCCTGCGGCGGGAAAGCCTGCAAGCCGGCCCTTAAGGCTTCACCGGCCTTCGCGTCGTTCTTGAGGACGGAATAGGCGCGCATGAGGCGCATCCAACCTTGAAAATCGGCCGGGTTTTCCTTCAATTTGGCATCGAGGCTCGCCACCATGCCCTCGATCATCGCCTGACGATCGGCGGGAGCCATATCCTTTGCAGCGGCAACATCGGCGGCAGTTGGCCCTGTCTCCGCTTTGCCATCCGTCCGGGCAATATGTTCCTGCACCAATGGCAGCCAGGGAGCACCGGCCGGTGCATCGGCGGCGAGTGCGGCAAAGGCTGACCGCGCCTCTTCGGTCTTGCCCGATTGTTCAAGCGCCAGCGCCAGATAAAAACGCGTGCGCGGATTACCGGGGCTCAGCCGGTCAGCCTCGGCAAAAGCATCTCGAGCAGCATCGGTAACGACACCGTCATTGCCTGCCGCCAGCGTTTCGCCAAGGCCCGTCAGCCGCTCCGCGCTCGGCCCCTGGATGCGCAGCGCATTACGATAGGCAAGCTCGGCATCGCCAAGACGCTGGGTCTTGAAATAAATGGGTGCCAGAACATCCCAGCCGCCACCGTCTTCCGGGTTCTGCGCCAGATGCCTTTCAGCACGGGCAACCAAAAGGTTCATGTCGTTACCGGGGTTTTCAAGTCGCGCCTCTAGCGGCATGTCCGGCGTCTCCGGACTGCCGTTCCAGATGTAAAGACAGAGCCCCAATGCCGGCAACAGAATGGTGATCAGGCTGACCGCGAGATTGTGGCGACGCGACCGGATTTCTTCTACGGGCACCTCCCCGGTGTCGGCTGCGGCCAACAGGCGACGGCCGATTTCGGCGCGGGCGTATTCGGCCTCGGTTTCGCCGATCAGGCCGGCGGCGCGCTCGCGGTCCAGTTCGGCCAGCTGATCGCGATAAACGGCAACCTCACCGTCACGGCGCGTCTGCGGCGCCTCGGTCTTCCGCATCAGCGGGTACATCAGGACGATGGCGACAGCCGCCGTCAATATCGCAACGACAATCCAGAACATAAGGCTCAATTACTCGAATGCGCGGCACATGGAAACACGAAGCGCGGGGATGACGTGAATTTGAGACATCACGCCGCACCGCAGATGCCGTTTCGATGTTCCGCCGTGCCTCTTCGTGTCACTACGGAAGGCCCGTGACCTTGATTTACGTCAAACTGATCAGATCAGCGGCGACCAGCTTCCATCGTCATTGCGGCAGGCCGCACCGCGCACCCTGATGTCGCGACCGTCGACAGTGAGGGTGTGGGAATATTGCCGGCAGTTCTGGTTGCCGACCTGGTAAGGCGCATTGGCGACCACCTGGCCCTTGACGTCATCGCCGGTCCAGGTGACAGGCGTGCCGACAGGGGCCGTCTCCAGCGCCCTGTATTCCGCCTCCAGCGCCTTGGTCTGGTCGCCCCTGTCCAGCTCCACGCCGCTTTTGCCGACGATGCCGCCTTGCAGATTGGCAAGGAAAGGCGTGGAGGGCTGGGCCGAACGGCCGAACAGGCCGCCGCCAGCGGGGCGGGTGCCCGTGGTGGTGCAGGCGCTCAGCATCGAGACGCACAGGATCGAGAGAAGTGCCGGGCGTGACACAAGCGAACGCATCGTCACGGAGCGACAGCCATCATACACGTGAACCAAACCCTGTCCTCTTCATACCGCATTGCAACCAATATTGCGCCATTGAATTTCTTGCCTTTTTTCGCGTCTCACGCAAGCTCTTTCGAAAGACCCGGCAAAATCAGATCGGCTTTCAGGCCGCCGATGGCGCTGCGCGACAGCGAAAAGCGGCCATGGTATTCAGACACCACCTCGGAAACGATCGACAGGCCGAGGCCTGTACCCGGCCGGCTTTCGTCCAGCCGGCGGCCACGCTTCATCGCTTCGCTGATCTGTCCCGGCTCCAGCCCCGGGCCATCGTCTTCCACCGTCAGCTCCACCCAGGCGCGACGGGCGATTTCGGCGTCGGAGGACGGGTGCGTACCGGCGGCCAGCGTGATCACCACACGCGTCTGCGCAAAACGCGCGGCATTTTCGAGAAGATTGCCGACGACCTCTTCGAGATCCTGCTGTTCCATGCCGAGCACGGCCCCGGCCTGCTCGAAGTTCAGCACGAACTGCTTGTCGGGATTGAGGCGCCGCATCACCCGCACCAGCCGTTCCAGCGCCGGTTCTGCTTCCACGCGGGCAAGGATCGAGCCGCGCTGTGCGGCGATGCGGGCGCGGGAGAGATAGGATTGCACCTGCGCCTGCATGGCGTCCGCCTGCGCCCGTACCAAATCACCATGCTGCGGCTCCAGCGTGCGAGCCTCGTTGAGGAGGACGGCAATCGGCGTTTTCAGGGAATGGGCGAGGTTGCCGACCTGCATGCGGGCGCGCTCCACAAGGCGGCGGTTGCTGTCGATCAGCGCATTGACCTCATTGGCGAGAGGCTGAATTTCACGCGGGAATTCGCCTTCGAGGCTTTCCGCCTCCCCGCCCCTGATCTTGCCGAGCGCCAGACGCGCCTGATCGAGCGGCCGCAGACTGTAGAGAATGGCAAGACCGTTGACGACCAGACTGCCGACACCGAAGACGGCCAGCGCCAGATAAAGGCTGTTGGAGAAATTGCGGACATCGTCTTCCACGACGTTCAGATTGCCGGAAACACGAAACCGCGCCGCACGGCCTTCACCGTCAAGCACGACTTCCGTTTCCGCCACGCGCACCTTGTTGCCGGCCTCATCGGTGACGGCATAAAAGCGCTCGTATCTGTTGTCGAAGGGGGCATCGAGAATGCTCGGCACCGGCAGCGTCGACACGCCGAGCGAGGAGGAAACCAGCGGCGCGGTCTGGAAATTGCCGAGCGGTTCCACCACCCAGTACCAGCCGGTATCAGGCTGCGAGAACCGGAGATCGCCAAGCTGTGGGCTGCCGGCCAGCGTGTTTTCGTTGGAAATCGTCACGGAATTGATGACGTTGTAGAGCTGCGCCCTGAGAAGATCGGTGAAGCTGCGCTCCACCCCCTGCCGGTAAAGCGTCGAGATCACGACGGCGATCACCACCAGCGCCAGCGCCGACCAGGCGGAGGCGAGCAGCAGAACGCGGGCGGTGAGAGAGTTACTTCGCATCTGCCGGCGCTTGCATCCGGTAACCGAGTCCGCGGATCGTCTCGATCAGATCAACCCCGATCTTCTTGCGCAAACGTCCGACAAACACCTCGATCGTGTTGGAATCGCGGTCGAAATCCTGATCGTACATATGTTCGACCAGCTCCGTGCGCGAAACGACCTCGCCCATGTGATGCATGAGATAGGACAGGAGCCGGAACTCGTGCGAGGTGAGCTTGAGCGTCGTGCCGTTAACAGTCGCCTTGGAGGATTTGGTGTCGAGCCTGACCGGGCCGCAGACCAGTTCGGAGGAAGCGTGGCCGGCAGCGCGACGGATGAGCGCGCGCACGCGGGCAAGCACTTCTTCCACATGGAATGGCTTGGTTACGTAGTCATCGGCACCGGCATCGATGCCGGCGACCTTATCGCTCCAGCGGTCGCGGGCGGTGAGGATCAGCACCGGCATGGCCTTGCCCGCCGAACGCCATTTTTCAACGACGGTGATACCATCGAGCTGCGGCAGGCCGATATCGAGGACGATGGCGTCATAGGGCTCGGTATCGCCGAGGTAATGCCCCTCCTCGCCGTCAAATGCCTGATCGACGACATAACCGGCCTCTTTCAGGGCGTCGGTCAGCTGTCGATTGAGATTGGCATCGTCCTCAACAACGAGAATACGCATTGGCCGCCCTTTCCTTCCGTCCCGGCCCACGCGGGTGGCCGGTCCTGCTACATGTGTCGGGTTGTTTTCCGATATTTCGGCGATGCGGGCAAGCTACATCGGTACGCGCATCGTTACCTTGCGCGGGCGCTCGCCATTGCCCTGAACGAGAACGGTGACGACACAGGACTGACCATCACCGGAAGGATAGACAGAAAGTAGCTGACCACCGGTTTCGCGCACGACGCGGGCGACGGCTGCGCCACAATCGCTGGCAGCCAAAATGTAGTGGCCCTGCAGATCAGCCTCGGGCGCCGTGAAACCGGAAAGCCCGGCTGCAAGCGTCGCGATGATGAGAGGTGATGCCATTCTACAAACTTCCACAAAAAACCGGGTGTGTCTCGAACCCTAGCGTGTCCGAATATGTAGCGCAAAGCGTCTGAATGGCAAATGAATGCCGGCCCCGCCGCTGCGGCGCGTGGCGGGAACGGCGTTTTCGAGAGGGGCGTCAGCGGATGGAGCGGGTCGCCGAAAGGCGGCCGTAAAGTGCGATCAGACCGCCGATTCCGCCCGCAACCGTCACCAGCGCTTCGGCCAGCTCCCCCTGCGCGCCCGCGGGCAGATCAAATCCGGCAATGTTGAAAAGCGGTGCAAAAACCGCAATCAGCGCGCCCCAGATCGTGCGCGATTGATACCATGCCTTGGTATTGTCCATAATCTCGTCCTTTGCGTTATTTTTCAGGCACATGTCAAAGTGGGAGAAGGGCCTGGGCCACCACCCCCGAGGGCACCGCGCGGCCCAGCTGGCGGACACGCACGGAAATGTGATCCCGAGGAACCGGGAAATCTGTGAGTTCGTCCGCGGCGGGATAAAGCCAAAAGGGTTCCGGCACCTCTGCCACACGGCGCACGGTCTCGCCGTCCAGCACCTCCACGCGATAAAGCTCGAAGGGCTCGTCCAGCGGGATGTCACTCGCGTCCCAGCCATCGGCTTCCATGCGACCACGACGCTTCCACCTGAGGAAAACGCCGTTGCGCCCGCGTTCAGCCGAAAGATGCACCGGCGCAAGCGGCGTCTGCGCCCGCGCGCCTCCTTCAAAGGCGAAGGGCCCGGCTGGCGCACCCGCCATGCCAACCGCTTCCACGATCCAGTTCAGGCGTCGCCCGCGCTCGTTTGCGGCAAGACCAAGCGGCTGTATCGCCGCATCGAGAACCACCACCGGAGCGCCCTTTGGCGCGCCTGCGGCGAGCGCATCTTCCGTGCCGCCTAGACCCCGCAGGAGCGCGGAGAGCCGCCAGCGCGACCGCGCGATTTCCTCGGCCCGGGCGAAGGCGACGATCTCCCACACGCCGTTTGCGGCCTTGATCGCCAGACGGTTCTCTCCATTCAGCACCGAAAGCTCTGCGACGGATGAGACTTCACCGGCGGGAAGATCGATCAGGATGCTATTGCTACGGTCGAAACGTCCCGAGGGACCTAGATGCCGGCCTCATTGGCGAATTCAGACATGGGTAATCATTCCCGTTTAGGATGTTGCAATCGGGCGAACGCACCGCGTCGCCCGCAGGCGCTTTTTGCGCGCCTGCGTTGGGTGATTTTTCGAATCTTCGGAATCGCTTGCGCGGAAGACCTCACAAAGAGAGTCCGCTTCTTCAGAGATTGATTCAACTGAACCCGCCCGTTCCGAGAGCGGTGTTTCGTCCGCTCAATAACCGACGGCTTCGCGTTTTTCCTCGTCGCTCAGGAAGGATGCCGCGCCGATACGAGACCATAGCGCATCCCGTTCCCCGGCGAGCCCGGCGATCCTGTCGAGATCGGGTTCGAGCCTCAAGCCGCCACCGAAGACCGGCGCGAGCCAGCCACAGAGCCTCGCCGCTGTGCGATAGACCAGCGGCAGGACCGTGAGGCGATAAAAGGCGCGGTTCGCCTCCTGGTAGTTGGCATAGGTATTGTCACCGGGAATACCGATCAGCATCGGCGGCACACCGAGCGAGAGCGCGATATCGCGCGCAGCGCCGTTGCGCGCCTCCAGAAAATCCATGTCGCGCGGTGAAAGCCCCATGGCCTTCCAGTCCAGCCCACCTTCCAGAAGCAGTGGTCGGCCGGCATTCATCGCTCCCTGATAGCCCTCTTCCAACTCGCGCTTCAGCCGCTCATATTGCTCGGTGGAGAGATTGCCGCCCTCCTTCGGTTGATAGACCAGCGCGCCGGAAGGCCGGGCGGAATTGTCGAGCAGGCGCTTGTTCCACTGGCTCGCGGCATTGTGCAGATCGAGCGCAGCCCCGGCGGAAGCGAGCGGCGCAAAACCGAGCCGGTCGTCGAGCGGATGAAAAAGCTTGAGATGCAAAAGCCCAAGCCCGTCACGCTCGGCAGCGATGCGCCGCGTGGCGCGGCCCTCGGCGCGATATTCATAAGCCACCGGCCAACCGTCCGCTCCTTCGACGATACTCACCCGGTCGGGCCGCAGCAGATGCATTTCGCGCAGCCGCCCGCCGACAACAAGCGGTTCGATATAGGCGTTTCCGGAAAGCATGAGATGGCCATAAAGCGCCTCGAAAAAATCAGGCCCGCCCATATGGGCGCTCGGCTGCGACATCAGTGCCAGGAGCGGATGATCGGCCAGTTCTTCGTCACCGTCATACACCAGCCAGCTGACCGAAGCGGATGTCTCCGCCACCATGCGGGCGGCGCGGTGGGCGACCGGGTTTTTCATGAAGCCTTCGCGGGCAAGTGCGGCGTAGGAACGGCCGGACCAGAAGGCCTGCCCGCCCTGCACCGCTACCGCCATGAAGCCCTCGGCCATTTTTCGGCTTTCAGGCACGGCTTTGCCATCCGCCGGGCGCCGCCACGGCAGGGAGAAAGGAAATCGCATGGAGTTGTCCTTGTTTTGTGGCGGCTCAGGCGCCGATGCCCTCATCCCTGTGCCTGTCACAGGGATCCAGCCAGCCCAAGTCCTTGGGCTGAAAAGACTCCCTCCGCCGCGCAGACGCGCGTCGACTGGATTCCTGTGACGAGCACAGGAATGAGGGTACAGGGGCCTCAGCACCTACGACGGAGGAAAGGCTTCCCCCCCGTTCTCAGCAGACTACTTGCGGATGCACGTCACTTTCGCAGCCGAAACCGGACATCTACCGGATTGGCGCTTTCACTGCCGTATCGCTGTCGAAATCGGCGGCAACGCGGGTCTCGCGCAGCGGCTTTACCGTGCGGGTCGAAAGATCGTAGGCCGGATCGGCCTTGTAGGCCGCCAGCGCTGCCTCGTTTTCAAACTCGCCATAAACGATGAAATCGACCGAGTTGCCCCATTGGTCCTTCTTGACGTTCTCGCCGATTTCCAGCTTCAACGCATGCGGTATGGCGGTAAGGCCCGAAAGTCCCTTGCGCACAGCGTCGCGGTTTTCTTCTGGAACGGTGAAAAAGACGATATGGCGGATCACGGTGTCACCTGTCATGCAAAGTTCAAGAGCGGCCTCAGCGGCCCCGTGTAACGGGTTATCATCTGGCCGACGCCGGTTCAATCCGCGCCGTGAGAAGGGCGCGATGAAATGCGCGTCCATAACTGCCTACCAGCCGGGCACGGTCGGTGCCATTGATGATGGCGCGCGCACCGTCCCAATCCTCGCGCATGTTGCTGAAGAAATCGGATAGCCTGTGACTGGTAAAGCTGCCGCCCGCCATGCCGTGGATCAGGATCGCGGTGGCCACCTCCGGTTCCATCGCCCGCTCCGGCCGTTCCAGAAGATCGATGCCCGTCAGTGCCGACATGGCCTCGTAATTGCGCCGATGGGTCAGTTGCACGAAACCGCGCCCCAGCCAGCTTTTTCCTTCGGCATCCGGCCGCCAATAGGGTTTGCGCACCATGGGCAGCCTGCCCGTCGCAAAGGCGCGGTCCAGTCTGGCTATCGCCTCGGCGTCGGTGGCCGCCAGTGTCTCGCGCACCGGCTGCATGGTCGCCGCCGTCTCGTGAAAGGCCGTCGCCAGCATATAGGCCAGCCAGCGCGGATCGCCGCCCGGCAGCGCCTTTTCGAAACCGGTAAGCACCGTCTTCGTGCCGGCAAGCTGGGCGGCACGCAGGCGCCCCCCGAAGATGGAAATTCGCACCAACGCGAAGAATCGCGCCTCGTCATAGGCCATATCAGGCTCCTGAAAGTGACGGGCGACAGGACGCCCGGTTTTCCACATGACGGCCGTCACGACTAAATCGATTTGAAAAAACCCTAATCGATTTTAATCCGCAGCCCGGGGTTTTGGGGTAAAAAATTCCTTGAGTTTCGGAACCTTAGCGGGCTTACTCAATTCACCGCGCAGCTCAGTCGCGTTAACCAATCAAGGAGGAATGCCACCATGACAGCGACAATCCCCCAGACCGTTTATGACCGCCTCGAAAACGAATGGCGCCAGATGCGCGAAACCGGCTCCCAGCCGAAGCCGGCGCAATCTCCGAAGAAATAATATCGACCAGACGCCCGAAATCGGGCGTTGACGGTGCCTCACTTTTCTTCTCCCCGCCGGGGAGAAGATGGCCCGAAGGGTCAAATGAGGGGGCAAGCTCTTGGCATCTTTCCACTCTTCCAGCACAACTTGACCGTGGCCCCCTCATCCGGCGCTACGCGCCACCCTCTGCCCGGCGGGGAGAAGAAACGGGCTTTACCCGCTCGACGATTCATTGGCTCCCATTAGTGGAAGCCACAGTCATCGACCTCACATCCCCCGCACCTTCGGTTCACTCACAACCATGGTCGTCAGCGCCGTGATCGCCCAGACGAGCGCATCCAGCCGGTCCGGCGAGCGCCCGGATGACAGGCCATCAGGTCCGAAATCCGTCATCTGATCCTCCAGCTTTTCAAACCGGGCGGCGTGGCACACCCTGCCCTGCTCGTAGAGCGCGGCGACGGGCTCGGCGCGGGCGAATTTGCCGCGGCTGGCGCGTACCAGTGTCAGCGGGAGATTGGCGTCGATGCTCTGCAGCATCGCCCGCACCATTTCGCCGCCCTGATTGACCTCGGCCACCACCCGGTCAGCCTCATGGCGACGGAAGGCGGCAACGACGGCGCGCGCCCAGCCGGCTGGCGTTTCACTCTCGACCGAACAATCCGCAAGCACCACAAGACGCCCGGATATGCCGAGCCCTGCCACGACGATGCCGCAGCAGGAATTCTCGCCCACCCCGGCAGGCGGATCGACCGCCACGACGATCCGCGCAAGCGGCTCGTGCGCGGCATCGACGATCGCCTCCAGATCGGCGCGTTTCCATAACGCGCCCTCCCGTTCGTCGATCAGCTCACCGCCAATTTCCTGACGTCCCAGGCGCGTGCCGCCGTAACGCTCCTGCATGGCCTTCAGGAAACCGGGCGAGAGATTGCCCGCATTCATCGCCGTCGGCATCCTCGCCACCCGGCTCGAAGGGTCGGAGAGAAGCGCCTTCAGCAGCGGAATCGGCCGCGGCGTGGTGGTCACCAATTGCCGTGGCGCTTCGCCGAGACGCAGGCCGAATTGCAGCATGTCCCAGGTTTCCTGCGGATATCTCCATTTGCCGAGCTCATCCGCCCAGGCCATGTGGAATTGCGGACCGCGCAGGCTTTCCGGGTCTTCAGAAGAAAACACCTGCGCCATTGCCCCGTTGGGCCAGATAAGACGGCGGCGCGACACTTCGAAGGATGGGCGATGGCGGCGGGCAATGCGGCAAATGCCGGAGATGCCGTCGATCATCACCTCGCGGGCGTCACCCAGCGTTTCCGCAACGAGCGCGATGCGCAGATCGGAATGCTTGCTGGCGGAAGCGACGGCGTGCACCCATTCGGCGCCCGCACGGGTCTTGCCGGAGCCGCGTCCGCCGATCAGCAGCCATGTCCGCCAGTCGCCCTGCGGCGCCTGCTGCGGCCGGTTACCGATGAAACGCCAGTCGCGCAAAAGGTTGAAGACCTGTCCGTGCAAGCGGGCTTCCGTCAAGAATTCCGCCATGCCTCAGTCCGACCCCAGCGCAGCGGCGGATGCAGCGATCGCCTCCAGCCTCTCGCGGCATTTCTGCTCGGCCAGCTCATCAATGCGGTTGAGGAAATGCGCCACCGCCGCCTCATAATCTTCGATTTCGGTTTCATCCTCGCCCATAAGCGCCTGCCGCTCCTCTGCCAGCACCCGCTGCAGGGCGTCGATGCGTTCCAGCGTGCGGACGATGAGCGACAGCTGATCCGTTGCGATTTTCACGTCGGCGCGCGCCTGCTTGGCCGCCGCATCGTCGGCCTCCGGCAAAAGCCCCGCCTCTCCCGCCTCCCGCAGATTGCGGTACATGGAGAATTGCTCACGCATCTCCACCGTCAGTTCGTTCAGCAATTGTCGCAGACTGCCGTTGCGGGCCGCATCTTCGGCCGCCAGCCTGTCGGACCGCGATTTGATTTCGGGGGCCGCTTCCGCCGTGTCCTCACCCGCATATGCGGGCCTCTCCGGCCAGGCTCCATAGAGCGCCGGGTCGCAATTGTGAGAACCTGTCATGGGATTGGCCTGCGAGCAAATGATGGGTTAATCAGAAGCGCTAAAGGGGCAAAACCGCCTGTCAGCCGCAAATCTCCGACTGTAAACAAACACTATCAAACCACCGTCACGCTGTAAAGGATTATTTTCCTATTTTCTTGATTTTTATCCTACCAACAGCATTTGCACCCTTTCCCGCCCCATATTACACTTACGCCGCAAGCGGTGAGAGAAGAGGAAAGTCAAGTTGGTGAAACAATGGGTTGAGCGGCTGTTTGCAGGTCTTTCGGCAACCGGCATCGTCTTTGGCACGATTCTCTTCTGCGCTTCCCTCACCCCCTCTCTTCTGCCGCGTACATGGCTGATGCAAGGCGTTTTGTGCGGTTTTTCCTTCGCCATCGGTTACATGATCGGCGTCGCCCTGCATTCCATCTGGACCTATCTGGAACTGCCGGAACCCTCGCGTCACAATGTCCGCGGCGTTCGGTTTCTCATCGCGCTCGCCGCTGCGATTACAGCGATTGCATTCCTGTGGCAGGCGAAGGACTGGCAGAATTCGATCCGGATATTGATGGAGCTTGATCCGCTGCCCAGCGCCCATCCCACCAAGACTGGCAGCCTTGCCGTGCTGGTCGCGGCCCTTCTCATCGGCGCCGGCCGGCTTTTCCAGCTCATCCGCCGGTTCTTTGCCACCCGTAGCCGTCATTACCTGCCGCGCCGGCTCGCCAATGTTCTCGGCATCGCCGCCGCCGTCGTGCTGTCATGGATGCTGCTGAACGGGCTAATATTCGATATCGGCCTGAGATTTGCCGATTCCTCGCTGAAACAGGTGGATTCGCTGATCGAGCCTGACGTGCCGCGACCGTCGGATCCGCTGAAAACCGGCAGCAGCGCCTCGCTGATGACGTGGGAATCGCTTGGCCGACGCGGCCGGGAATTCGTTGCGGAAGGGCCGGCTGAAACACAGATTTCCGCTTTCACCCATCGCCCGGCCAAGGAGCCGCTCAGGGTCTATGCGGGCCTGAACTCCGCCTCCACCCCCGAAGCGCGGGCCTCCCTGGCGCTGGAGGAGCTGAAGCGCGTCGGCGGTTTCGAACGTAAGGTGCTGCTCGTCGTCATTCCCACCGGCACCGGCTGGGTCGATCCGGAAGCGCTCGATACGGTGGAATATCTGCATGATGGCGATATCGCCAGCGTCGCCGTGCAATATTCCTATCTCTCCAGCTGGATCGCGCTGCTAACCGAACCGGATTACGGCGTCGAGACCGCGCGCGCCTTGTTCGAAGCCATCTATGGCTACTGGACCACATTGCCGAAAGAAACGCGACCGAAGCTTTATCTGCATGGTCTCAGCCTCGGTTCGCTCAATTCGCAGAAATCCTCCGATCTCTATGATGTGCTGTCAGACCCGTTCCAGGGCGCCCTGTGGAGCGGCCCGCCCTTCTCCAGCCCCACCTGGCGCATGGCCACCAATGGCCGGGTGAAGGGCACGCCGGAATGGCTGCCCCGCTTCCGCGATTCCTCGGTGATCCGCTTTGCCAACCAATACACGACAGCGCATATGCCCGGTGTAGACTGGGGTCCAATGCGGATCGTCTATCTGCAATATGCCAGCGACCCCATTACTTTCTTCGAGGCCGCTTCGCTTTACCGACGGCCGCAATGGATGGTGCATCATGGCCCTGACGTTTCCACGTCCTTCCGCTGGTTCCCGGTGGTCACCCTGCTGCAACTCGGCCTCGATGTCGCCGCTGCGACCACGGCGCCGATGGGTTATGGCCACGTCTACGCGCCGGAACATTACATCGACGCATGGATGGAAGTAACCCAGCCGCAGGGCTGGAATGCGGAGGATATCCAGCGATTGAAGATGTTCTTCAAGGCCCGCCGCGGCTCCACCGATCCGGCGTGAGCGCGACGGGCCCGCTTGCGGCCTCAGCCCTTCAGCTGCTCCAGATTGTCGGCGATATAGGTCTCCAGCGAACGCGGCGCATGGCCGGTCAGCGTTTCCACGTCGCCGGTCACTACGGCCGTCCAGCCTTCACGCACGGGATAGAAGATCGAGGCGAGGAAGGACGCGTAGTCCTGCGGCACCCCGGCGCCGGTGAGAATGCCGATGAAGACCTCATCCGAAACGGCGCTATAAGAGACCGGCTTGCCGATCGCCTGCGAAATCATCGCGGCCGCCTCTCCGTAACCGAGCGCCTTCGGGCCCGTGAGGTTGAAGGCCCTGCCGTCGAAGGCGTCAGACGTGAGCGCTGCGGCGGCACTGTCGGCGATATCGCGCACATCGATGAAGCTCGACTTGCCCTCGCCGGCCGGCACGGCGATCTGGCCGTGGTCAATACCGGCCTTCCAGTAGCTGTGGAAATTATCGGCAAACCAGTTGGGGCGCAAAATGACGTAAGGCGTACCGGACGCGATGATTTTCAACTCGATCTGGCGATAGGGAATGGAATCGTCGGCATCGACACCGAGGACGCTGAGGAACACGATCTTCACCTTGCGGCGCGCGGCCTCCTCGACAACGGGCGTCAGCGCATCGATGGCATCCAAACGTCCACCGGAAAGAAGCAGGAACATGCGGTCAACGCCGTCAAAGGCATCCGCATAAGTCGACGCGTCGGTATAATCGAAACGTACCCCTTCAGCGCCGCCTGCCGGCTTGCCGCTGCGCGAGGCCGCCTTCACGCTTTCGCCCTTGGCGACGAGCGCCTTGACCAGCGGTGTACCGATGGTGCCGGTGGAACCAATTACAAGTATCTTGCCTGCCATCTCAAATCTCCGTAGTATCTAATGGAAACCATGTTTCAAAAACACAGGTACTGCGTTTGCGAAATCATGAAAAGAGAGCACTTTTCGGTTATCTGGTTTCCTTGCGGAAACCGGCATGGCCTTGAGACAACAGGGTGAAATCGATGGCAAATGTCTATGACGTTTATGAGGACCGCTGCCCGACACGCATGGTGCTGGACAGGATCGCCGACAAATGGGCGCTGCTGATCCTTGACAAGCTGCGGCGCGATCCCGTGCGCTTCAACCTGTTACGGCGAGAGATCAAGGGCATATCACAGAAGGTGCTGTCGCAGACGCTGAAGAAGCTGGAGCGTGACGGGCTGATTTCACGCCAGGCCTTCCCGACGGTTCCTGTCACCGTCGAATATTCGCTGACGCCGCTGGGGCGCACGCTGACGGACACGGTGGCAGCGCTCGCCCATTGGGCGGAAGGCAATATTGATGCGGTGATGGCGGCGCAGAGGGCTTACGATGAGCGGGCGGTGGTTTGAATTGAGGCGCGGCATACCCATATGTCCCTCATCAAGTCAGTCGTATTTGAGTGTTGTGATACACTTTCAATCTAGCATTTGCGATGACGATGATGTGTCGCATGATTGCCCCAAGAGCCGTGAGTTTTGACTTTCCGGCAGCG
>JAEXMK010000179.1 GCA_023444445.1 Pseudomonadota bacterium
CTGTTCTGGATGGCTTCCCGCGAAACCACGCTGACGCTTGCGGGCGCCTCATAAACCCAGTCCGGTGTACCCTGAAAACCGGACCCGGTGGCGGCATTGCGGTCGCCTCGACCAACCACGGTGATCGTATCGAGCACCGTCGAGCCATCGCCCGACGCAGCGGCGGCAGCGGAAGAGCCCGCACTTTCGCCAATCACGGCGGCATTGTCGCCGCTGATGCGATAATTGATGCCGGTGCCGCTCAGCAGTCTCGCCAGCGCTTGATCGGGCGTGAAGCTGCCGATAACGGCATTGCCGCTGACACCACGCGCCGTGCCTGCAGCCTGCGTCACCTGAAGGCCGGACTGGCGGCTGAAAGCGCTGAGCGCACCGGCAAGCGGCTGGGCTGGAATGTTGAACGCCCGCGCCACGCCACGTGTTGCAGCGGCCTCGTTTTGAGCCGGCGGTGCGCTTTGGGCAACGCTGTCCGAAACGGCACAGAGAAGCGAAATGGCTGTCGTCGTCAGTAATAGATTGTATCTAAATGTCTTGGCCGGCCGATTCATTCTGCCGGTAAGGCGGTTCATTGTCCCGAACGTCATGTCTTTTCTGTCTCTCCTGATGCGGAGGCGGTGTCGTCTTCCGCACCCTCTCGGACCTAAAGACAACGCCGCGACAGAAAATTTTCAGTTTTCACTCAAGTTTTTCCAAAAAACATGATTTTTATTTTCATGTTTTTGACTTCAGTCATTTTTCCCAACGACCGGAAACAGTGTATCCCTATGTTTCCAAAGGATTTCCGGACATGTCTCCCGCCTAGCGCGGGCTGGAAGCATTCTCAGGTCAATAACGGCTGACGACCCTCAAGGCGGACGAGACGGCGCGCACCTTGCCCCCATGCGGATCAACCAGCGCCCGTAACGCCTGGTCCGGATGGGTCAGATCATAGATACCGGTGACCTTTTCAGCCGCGAGGCCAGGGTCGGCAACCGCAATCCAGGCCGGATGATACCGCCGCAGCAACTCTATGACCGAACCGATCGATACATCCGTCACATAAAGGCGGCCTTCGCGCCATGAGCCGATATCCTCGATGCCGATCGCATCTTTCGTCATGGCGCCGGTCTTGCGATCGATGCTGACGATTTCTCCGGGCGCGAGAATATTGGTGTTGTCACCCGATGACGCCCGGACCTGCCCTTTCGCCAGGGCAACATTCGTCGTTTCAGAGGTCATCCGCACATCGAAAACGGTGCCGAGGACCTCGACCTTCACACCTTCGGCATCAACGATGAAAGGGCGTGAAACCTCCCGCTGGACATCGAAAAAGGCTTCGCCTGCAAGCAGGGTGATTTCGCGACGGCCATCGGAGAACCGGGATTTGATGGCGCTGTCGGCGGCAAGAACAACCGTGCTGCCATCTTCCAGAGTGACCGCCCGGCTTTCGGCCGTCGTGGTGATGTGATCAGCCTGAACATGCAGCATCACCGTCGGCAGGGCGAACCAGCTCAAACAGAGCGACAGTGCACCGGCCGAGGCGGCCGCGACCCAGCGCCGCTTGTGGCCTCTGCTGGTTACGACGGGTGACGAGAGAGCGGATGCCTGATCTGAAGGAGAAGACAGACGGCTGTACTGACCGGACGCATCGCCCAGCGCCTGCCACATCGAATTTGTTTCGCGCCACGCCAGACGGTGCAGATCCGATTGCGACAACCAGATGCCGAACCGAGTGTGCAGCACCTGATCGTCAGGCTTCTGCTGCAGCAGAAGAAACCAATCTGCCGCTTCCTCCCTGACAGAGAGCGGCGGCTGCTGTGATGTGTCGCGTTCCGAGGTCATTGTCAGAAGGGCCTGTTTCAGTCCTGAATCGAGCCGTTATTGGCGATGTTTATAATCAAGACAATCGCACGAGGTTTTTTTTTCAGCTTCTTTCGTTCAGGCGGGATGTCAGTTCCGCCATGGCGCTACGCAACAGCCGATGCACGCTGCTGACGGACGTCCCGAGACGTTCGGCAATCTCTTCCATCGTGCAGCCATCGAAACGGTGCATCTCCACCGCAATACGGCTCTGATCGGGCATTTGCGACAGAATGAACGCCACTCGCTTCACCTGATCCTCGTAAAGCATATGTTGCTCTGGGGTTTGGACGGCCTGCGGGACGCCCCAATAAGGGACGTCATCCTGCACATGACGCTTCTCGAGCGTTTTGCGCTTGCGCAGATTGAGAGCAAGGTTACGGACGATCCGGGTCAGATAGGCGCGCGGCAAAATCGCGTTTGCGGCATGCCCGGGCGTAAAGCGCACAAAGGCTTCCTGAACGATATCCTCTGCTTCTTCGCGCGAACCGGCAATCGGCGTTGCGAATTTCACCAGGTCGGCACGGTGTGCCCTGTAGATCGCATAGCGTTTATCGTCATCATGAATGCCCATTTGCCCCCGCCCCACCAGGACCAATCCGGCGAATACCTAACTATTCTAGTCAAGTATTACAAGGTAAATTTATGGGCTCTGCAATCACGGATTGGTCATGGTCACGAGGCAGCAATTGCCGCTCCCACCGGCCAACGTCTAGCCTTGTCGGCACCCGTCCCGCCTTGATCGGGCGCGACGGTTATTTGTAAAAAGCGCCGCAGCCTCTCGCGCAGTCTCCCGGATCACAGGCCGGGGCGTTCTCCGTTCTTCATGCGCTGCTCGATATCGTCGAGCACCGGCTGAAGATCGGCCACCGTATCGATGATGTAATCGGGGCGATGCTTGCGCAGGACGCCAGATGCCTTTTCGCGCAGTGCTTCCTTTTCTGAAGCGCTCAATGCCGCCAGTTCCTGCGGCGTCACACCGGCCTCATTGCCGCTGAGTGACAGACCGACCGTCCACGTGCCCGCCTCGCGTCCCTCATCAATTCCCACACCCGTATCGTCGACCTTGACCACGGCGCTTGCAGGCCACACGTCGAGATCGAGGAAGCACTTGTACATGTTCATTGGCGTCGGACGCCCATGCGGCAGATCGCCGGCGCAGACGAGATTGTCCGCCTCGTAACCCTGCGCTTTCGCCAGTGGCAGAACACGGGCCATGATCGAGCGGGTATAGCCAGTGGTCGAGCCGATCTTCAGGCCACGCTCGCGCAGCCCCTTTGCCATGTCTGCGGCACCGGGCACGAGATCGGCATATTGATCGACAACCTCCTCGTTCAACGGCACGAAGACATCGTAGACAGCCTGAATATCGTCCCGCGTCGGCGCATGGCCGTGCTTATCCTGCCATGCGGCCTTGATGCGCGGCTGCGCCATCATCGCTTCGATATGATCCCATTTCGGTCTGCCCATTGGCTCGCGGGCCTCGGCAATCGAAACCTCTATGCCGAAGCGGGAGAACGCCTCGACGAAAACGCCCATTGGCGCGAATGAACCGAAATCGATGACCGTGCCCGCCCAATCGAACACGACTGCCTTGAGATGTGCCATGTGCCTCATCCTATGCGTAGAGAGAATTGATGACCTGCTCGCCCAGTGCGAAGCCTGTGGATGCGCCGGTGCCGCCCGTGACCATGACAAGGCGGATATTATCGGCGGGTTCGTCGACCATGACGACCCGATCGCTTGCCGAGGCATAACTGCCGCACCAGCGGCCGATGATTTCGCGTCCCGGCAGATCGAATATCTGATCGAAGGCTTCCATGATCAGCGTATCGATGCGGTCCTGCGCAAAGGGTTCCTGCGCATTGCCGTACACATGGCTATCTCCGACGACCAGCGAACCGTCCGCCGACCTGACGGCGATCAGATGGATGCCTTCGCGGCGCATCTCGGGAAGTTCCGCATCCAGCCGGTCGCACAGCGCTTTGGCCACCGGCAGATCGGCAAACCCCTCATAAC
>JAEXMK010000223.1 GCA_023444445.1 Pseudomonadota bacterium
CCCATATTTTTTTTACACCCACACCCGCCCAAACCACATTCCTCTACGTCTCGTGGGCTCGGAGATGTTATAAGAGACAGGCAATGTCGCCCGCAGGCAGAAGCTGGCCACGTTCGGCAGCGCCGACAGCAAAGCCGGCAAGGTCATAATCGCCATCCGAATACATGCCGGGCATTTCGGCGGTTTCGCCGCCGATCAGCGCACAGCCGGACTCGCGGCAGCCAGCGGCAATACCGGAAACAATGGCCGCACCCTGATCCGGGTCAAGCTTGCCGGTGGCAAAGTAGTCGAGAAAGAACAGCGGTTCTGCGCCCTGAACGACGAGGTCATTGACGCACATGGCGACGAGGTCGATACCGACCGTATCGTGGTAGTCTGCGTCGATGGCGATCTTGAGCTTGGTGCCGACGCCATCATTGGCCGCAACCAGAACCGGATCGGTAAAGCCGGCTGCCTTGAGGTCGAACAGGCCACCGAAGCCGCCGATTTCGCCATCCGCACCCGGGCGCCGCGTCGAGCGTACCGCCGGTTTGATCTTCTCGACCATCAGGTTGCCGGCGTCGATATCCACACCTGCGTCACTATAGGTAAGACCGTTCTTGCCCGACTGGCTCATGGCTCTCGTCTCCGCTGGTTCCGTTGGCGTCGCCATTCGCATGAGACGGGGGCATATGCAAGGGTAAGAGTGGCAAAAGCTCCCGTTTTTAACGGGTTTGCGCCTGCCGCCGGTCGTCTGTTCGGGATTAGTTCGCGGCGCCGCGACAAACGAGATTGAGAAGGCCGTCACGCGACGTGTCTGAATTTTCGTCGATAGGCCGCCCATCTTCACCGTAACGGGCAACGATCTCGAAACCCGCGGCTTCCAGTTGCCGCGTCTGGTTGGCCAGATCGATGAAATAGAACAGGCCACTCCACCGATGTGCCTGATCGACCAGAATGGCATACTCCTCCGTCTTGTGCGTCTGTTGCTGCAGGCGCAGATAGTTCAGCCAGCTTTGCGGGTGAAACGAGTTTACAACCTCACGCGGCCGCCAGGAACGGGCGTGCAGGGGCATGCCGCCGGCACGCGCCCAGTTTCTGTTGTGGAAGGAAAAGATGAAGTAGCCGCCAGGTGCGAGGATTTTCCGCGCAGAATGAATGATCGACAGCCGGTCGGTGTGGCCGAACGCGCTGAGGATCGCGAGGGCGCCAAGCACGCAGTCGAACCGCGCTTCGCCGAACTCGCCGATGGCCCGCACGTCCATGTCCAGAAAGGTTGCTGTGGGAAAGTTGCGTCGAGCCAGCGCCAGCATGGGCTGTGACCGGTCCACGCCGACGTAGTCACCGACCAGTGGCAGGAGCGGTTTCGTTGTTCTGCCCGTTCCGACGCCGAGGTCGAGAAGGCGCTTGCCGGCATAGGCATGACGGAATTGTTCGAGGATGATGCGTTCGGCCGGATAAAGCTGCTGGTTGTCATACCAGGCGGCCACATCAGGATGATCGAATAGTCCAGCATTGTGCTCCGCCATGCTGGTTTCATTCATGCTTTGCATTGTTTCCCCCAGGCCAACAACGTTCGCTGAACACAAAATTACTTGCTTAATACTTATCTAATATTCAATGGCGGTCAACCGAAGGTTTATCGACAACCGTGGAGGAGCGCGCTCGTTGAGGCGCGCGGTCTTGACCATGCGCGCCCCTGCATCCTATCTCCATCGGGATGGATGATGGCAAAGCGGCAAGAGGATGAGCGGATGCAGCAACATGTAAGCGGTACGAATCTTCGCCGACAGGTGTTCTTCTGGCTTGGCGCGCTCATTCTCTTCATCGTTTTTCTGACGATCTTCAGCTCTATTCTCTTGCCCTTCGTGGCGGGCATGGCGCTTGCCTATTTTCTCGATCCGGTTGCGGACTGGCTTGAGCGCCGCGGTCTGAACAGAATGATGGCGACGGTCGTCATTCTCATTTCCTTCGTCCTGTTGTTTGCGCTGTCGCTGATCATCATCATTCCGCTGGTCGTGGCACAGGCATCGGAGTTCATCACCCGCATTCCACAATATATCTCGTCCTTGCAGCAGCTTATTGCAGGTGCTGACACCAACCTTCTACCCGATTGGGTGAGCAGCCAGATCGATGCCGTGAAGGAGAACTTCTCCAAGCTTCTGGCCGAAGGTGCCGGCTTCATCGGAACGCTGCTGACGCAGATCTGGAACTCAGGCAAGTCGCTTGTCGATGTCGTTTCGCTTCTGGTCGTCACGCCGGTGGTTGCATTCTACCTGCTGCTCGACTGGGATCGCATGATCGACAAGGTGGATAGCTGGATACCGCGCGACAGCGTTCATACGGTGCGTCAGATCGCCCGCGACATGGACAAGACCATTGCCGGTTTCGTGCGCGGGCAGGGCTCGCTCTGCCTTATCCTGGGTGTCTATTACGCCGTCGGCCTGTCGCTGGTCGGCCTTAATTTCGGTCTGTTGATCGGCCTTTTTTCCGGACTTATCAGTTTCATCCCCTATGTCGGCTCGATGGTCGGTCTCATTCTTGCGGTCGGCGTGGCTGTCGTGCAGTTCTGGCCGGACTATATCTATGTCGTTCTGACGCTGGTGGTGTTTTTCTCCGGGCAATTCATCGAGGGCAATATTCTGCAGCCGAAACTGGTGGGTAGCAGCGTTGGTCTGCATCCCGTCTGGCTGATGTTCGCGCTGTTTGCTTTCGGTGCGCTTTTTGGCTTTGTCGGCCTGCTCGTGGCGGTTCCGGCGGCTGCGGCGGTGGGTGTGCTTGTCCGCTTCGCCTTGTCGCGATATCTTCAGAGTGATCTTTACCATGGGCATGGCGCAAACTTTCCCTGGCAGGAACAGGAAGTGCCCCAGGAAAAGAGCGATTCTCAGAGCTGATCGATGACTGACCCAATTAAAACTGATAACGCCCGGCTGAGCGCCGAGCAGCTTCCGCTCGTATTCTCGCACCAGTCCGCGCTCGGACGGGACGACCTTCTTGTGTCCGCGCCTCTGGAGGCAGCCGTCAGCCTGGTTGATGAATGGCCAAACTGGCCGTCGCCCGTCGTGGTGCTGGCCGGGCCGCCAGGCTCCGGAAAGTCGCATCTGGCGAATATCTGGAAAAATATCAGCGGCGCTCAGGAGATCTATCCGAAAACGGGTGCGGATGTAGCGCGGCTGGCGCAGACTGGGCCGGTGCTTTTCGAAGATGCCGACCGCCGCCGGTTTGACGACACCGAACTCTTCCACGTCATCAACAGCGTGCGCCAGCACGGTACGGCACTTCTGGTCACAAGCCGTCTTTGGCCTGCCGCGTGGCAGGTTACGCTGCCGGATTTGCGCTCCCGTCTGAAAGCGGCGACCGTCGTGGAAATCGGGGAACCTGACGAGGCGTTGCTGGGCCAGGTGCTGATGAAGCTTTTTGCCGATCGGCAGCTTTATATGGACGACAAACTCATCGCCTATATCGTCAACCGCATGGAGCGTTCGCTGGATACGGCGCAGACCATTGTCGACAGGATCGACCGGCTGGCGCTGTCGCGGGCAACACGCATCACGCGTCCGCTGGTTGCCGAGGTTCTCAATGCATTGGGCAGCGGACCGGAGCCCGACTGATGGCTGTTGAATAACTGTCACAGTTCCGTCGTCAAACTGTTATACGGGCAGTGGCACAATCACGAAATTGGGGAATCGGATGGACGCGGCAGGGCAGGAAAGCATGAACATGGTGCAGACGCTGAACGAGGGCGAGGATCTCTGGAATAGCCCGGCACGGTTCATCAACCGCGAGTTTTCCTGGCTCCAGTTCAACCGCCGCGTTCTCGAAGAGACGCTGAACACCGATCATCCGCTGTTGGAGCGGTTGCGCTTCCTGTCGATTTCGGCTGCGAACCTCGATGAATTCTTCATGGTGCGCGTTGCAGGCCTCGAAGGTCAGGTGCGCCAGTCGATCACCATCCGTACCCCGGATGGCAAGACCCCGGCCGAACAGCTCGAAGACATCCTGAAAGAAATCGACAATCTGCAGATGGAGCAGCAGGCTTCGCTCGCCGTGCTGCAACAGTATCTCGCCAAGGAAGAAATCTTCATCGTTCGCCCCGCAGCGCTTTCGGATGACGATCGCACATGGCTGGAAAACGAGTTCGAAGAGCGCATCTTCCCGGTGCTGACGCCATTGTCCATCGATCCGGCACATCCGTTCCCGTTCATTCCCAACCTGGGCTTCTCGATGGGCCTGCAGCTCGACAGCGTCAACGGCCGCGAGCCGATGACCGCGCTGCTGCGCCTGCCGCCAGCGCTCGATCGCTTCATCCGCCTGCCGGATGACAAGAACGCCATTCGTTACATCACGCTCGAAGATGTCGTCGGCCTGTTCATTCACCGTCTTTATCCCGGCTACACGGTGCGTGGTTTCGGTACGTTCCGCATCATTCGTGACAGCGATATCGAAGTCGAGGAAGAGGCCGAAGATCTGGTGCGCTTCTTCGAAAGCGCGCTGAAGCGCCGTCGTCGCGGTTCGGTGATCCGTATCGAAACCGATAGCGAAATGCCGCAATCGCTGCGCCAGTTCGTCGTGCATGAACTTGGCGTGCCTGACAACCGCGTTGCCGTTCTGCCGGGCCTTCTGGCCCTCAACACCATCTCGGAAATCGTCAAGGCGCCGCGCGACGATCTGAAGTTTGCGCCTTACAACGCCCGTTTCCCGGAGCGTGTGCGCGAACATGCGGGCGATTGCCTTGCCGCGATCCGCGAAAAGGACATGGTGGTCCACCACCCCTATGAAAGCTTCGACGTTGTCGTGCAGTTCCTGCTTCAGGCCGCGCGCGATCCGGAAGTTCTGGCCATCAAGCAGACGCTTTATCGCACCTCAAACGACAGCCCGATCGTGCGTGCCCTGATCGACGCGGCGGAAGCTGGCAAGTCGGTGACGGCGCTTGTGGAGTTGAAGGCGCGTTTCGATGAAGAGGCGAACATTCGCTGGGCGCGCGACCTGGAACGCGCTGGCGTGCAGGTCGTTTTCGGTTTCATCGAACTCAAGACGCATGCCAAGATGTCGATGGTCGTGCGCCGTGAAGATGGCAAGCTCAGAACCTATTGCCACCTTGGCACCGGCAACTATCACCCGATTACGGCGAAGATCTACACGGACCTGTCCTTCTTCACCTGTAACCCGAAGATCGCCCATGACATGGCGAACATCTTCAACTTCATCACGGGTTATGGAGAGCCGGAAGAGGGCATGAAGCTCGCCGTTTCGCCTTACACGCTGCGTCCGCGTATCCTCAAGCATATCAACGAGGAAATCGAGCACGCCAAGAGCGGTGTGCCTGCGGCAATCTGGATGAAGATGAACTCGCTCGTCGATCCCGAGATCATCGATGCGCTCTACCGTGCCAGCGCTGCGGGCGTCGAGGTCGATCTGGTGGTACGCGGCATCTGCTGCCTGCGTCCGCAGGTGCCGGGCCTCTCTGACAATATCCGTGTCAAATCGATCGTTGGCCGCTTCCTCGAACACAGCCGTATCTTCTGCTTCGGCAACGGTTACGGCCTGCCATCCGACAAGGCGCTGGTCTATATCGGCTCTGCCGACATGATGCCGCGCAACCTCGACAGACGCGTTGAAACACTGGTTCCGTTGACGAACCCGACCGTTCACGAGCAGGTTCTTTCACAGATTATGCTGGGCAATTTGATTGACAATCAGCAGAGCTACGAGATACTTGCCGACGGAACGTCTAGGCGCATTGAGGTGCGCAAGGGCGAGGAACCGTTCAACGCGCAGCACTATTTCATGACCAATCCCAGCCTTTCCGGACGTGGTGAAGCCTTGAAATCCAGTGCGCCCAAATTGATTGCCGGGTTGATTTCTTCCCGCAAGAAACAGGCTGAATGACTCGATCAGAAGCACAGGGGCGGCTGACCGGCCTTGCCCCCGTTTCCGTCATAGATATTGGTTCGAACTCCGTTCGTCTCGTCGTATATGAAGGTCTCTCCCGCGCGCCCGCGGTGCTGTTCAACGAAAAGGTCCTCTGCGGCCTTGGCAAAGGACTGGCGCTGACGGGCCGCATGCATGAGGAAGGTGTCAGCCGGGCGCTGATGGCGCTCAGGCGCTTCCACGCGCTTTCCGAACAGGCGCAGGCGCAGGAACTTTACGTGCTGGCGACGGCGGCGGCGCGTGAAGCGGAAAACGGTCCGGATTTCATCCGCGAGGCAGAAGCCATTCTCGGCTGCGAAGTCGAAGTGCTGTCAGGTGAAAAGGAAGCGCTTTATTCCGCTTATGGGGTGATCAGCGGTTTCCATGATCCGGATGGCATTGCCGGCGACCTGGGCGGTGGTTCGCTCGAACTCATCGACATCAAGGGCAAAAGCTGCGGCGAGGGCATTACCCTGCCGCTCGGTGGGCTGAGGCTTTCCGAGCAATCGGATGGTTCGCTCGAAAAAGCAGCGACCATTGCCAGAAAACACGTCAAATCCTTTGCAAAGCTGCTGACGGCGGGTGAGGGGCGCACCTTTTATGCCGTGGGCGGCACCTGGCGAAACATCGCCAAGCTGCATATGGAAATCACCGGTTACCCGCTGCATATGATGCAGGGATATGAATTGCCGCTGGAGGAAATGCTGAATTTTCTGGAGGAGGTCATTCTCTCCAGGGACAGCAAGGATCCGGCCTGGCAGGCAGTTTCCAAGAACCGCCGTTCGCTTCTGCCCTTCGGCGCCATCGCCATGCGCGAGGTTCTGAAGGTGATGAAGCCGGCAAAGATCGCCTTCTCCGCGCAGGGCGTGCGTGAAGGTTATCTCTATTCGCTGCTGACGGAAACGGAGCGTGATCTGGACCCGCTGCTGGTTACGGCCGACGAACTTGCCATTCTGCGCGCCCGTTCGCCCGAACATGCGCGTGAACTGGCGGACTGGAGCGGCCGCACCTTTCCTGTCTTCGGCATCGACGAGACGGAAGAAGAAAGCCGTTACCGCCAGGCAGCCTGCCTTCTCGCCGATATCAGCTGGCGTGCCCATCCGGATTATCGCGGCCTGCAAGCACTCAACATCATCGCCCATTCCTCCTTCGTCGCCATCACCCATCCGGGCCGTGCCTATATTGCGCTCGCCAATTATTATCGCTTCGAGGGACTGAACGACAACGGCACCACCGAGCCGCTGGCGGCCATGGCGGGCGACCGGCTGCTGGAGCTCGGCAAGTTGCTCGGCGGCCTGCTACGCGTCGTTTACCTGTTCTCGGCCTCGATGCCGGGCGTTGTCGACCACCTGAAATTCCGCAAATCCACCAATCCCGATCTCGATCTGGAATTCGTGGTGCCGCACGATTATTGCGATTTTGCCGGCGAGCGTCTGGACGGGCGTTTGCAGCAGCTGGCGAAACTGACGGGCAAGCGGCTGGCGTTCGTGTTCGAGTAACGCAACGGGAGAGTTTTATTTTGCGATGGGCGTTGCCGGCGGGGTCCAGCGCTCGCAAAAGGCTTCGATATCGCTTGACTGAAAATCGGCAAGCCGCGCCATGATCGTCTCGAATGGCCAATCCCACCACGCGATGGCGGCAAGCTGCTCCGCGATGGGTTGCGAAAACCGCTCGCGAATGATTTTCGCGGGAACTCCGCCAACGATGGTGTAGGGCGGCACGTCCTTGGTAACGACCGCTCCGGCTGCCAACACGGCACCGTCTCCAACCTTTACACCCGGCAGCACAATAACGCCGTGCCCAATCCAGACGTCGTTGCCGATGACGGCGCGGTCCTGCTTTCGCCGGTCGAAAAACGCGTCGTCGCGAACGGCATCCGCCGAGTAATATTCCGGGCAGTAGCTGAAACGATGCATGGATGGCCGGTCCATCGGATGGTTGGGAGCGCCTATCCTGACCTCCGCGGCAATGGCGCAGAACTTTCCGATCGTCGCATCACCAACCATGCAACGGGGCCCGAGATACGAGTAGTCCCCCAGCTCGGCATTGTTCAGCGCCGTATCCGCCAAAATTTCACAGCATTTGCCGATGCCTGAATCCCTGATGCTCGCTGTCGAATGGACGACGGTTTCGGCGATCTTTGGGCGATTGAATTGCGCGGTCGAATCCATGTCAGTCTCCGGATTTGCGCCTGCCTATCCGGAGATGATGAAGGACTTGTGACGGTAAATCTTAAGAGGACCCGGTTGCGCCGGCTGCTCCTATTAAAGATCAACCCTGTACGCCACTCGTGTCGCGCAACACCCTGCGTTCAGACAGAAAATCACGCAGAAGGCATTTGCCGTCAGTCGTGAGTTTCATCCGCCTTCGCTTGGCTTTTGCTCCAGTAATGGTCGGATATGTTCTGCGCATTCCGGATGATATGGGATGCGACTTCAGGGTCCCCGCCTTCGAATGTTTCCCCGTCGGCTCCGCATAGTCGCAGGAAGAGCTGCTGATGCGCGGTGGCGACAAAATATTCATAGGCGGGAGGCTCGATATCGGAGCCAATGGCCTGAAGTTCTTCGGCGGCCTTCGTGCTGGCCCGCTCAAGCGCCGCGTAAATTGCAGCCATCATCGCTTCTTCTGTTTGTTCAAATATATCCTGGGCTTGCTGTTCGGCGGGTGTCAGGATGGGGCAGCTGTCATTCACGGGGCATTTCTCCTCTTGGTGCGCCTCGTTTCGTTGCCCAATCATATGTCATGGATTGTGTCCGCATTGCGGGAAACGCCGGGATCAATGCATTTTAAAGTGGATTAACCGTGCCCCAACGCCTTCCTGATGCAGGCGCTGAGATAGGCATATTGCAGTGGTGTGATCTTTGCCATCGCTTCGGTGCGGGTGGCAGGCCTGTCTTGATAACCGACTGGAATATCAAACTGGGCGAAGGTGAAATCCCAGCGAATGTCATCGACGATATTGTAGAAA
The DNA here is from genome assembly GCA_023444445.1 of Pseudomonadota bacterium. Lineage (GTDB taxonomy): Bacteria > Pseudomonadota > Alphaproteobacteria > Rhizobiales > Rhizobiaceae > Agrobacterium. The sequence goes on from JAEXMK010000223.1 coordinate 8,858, forward strand.
TGATCGGCGCCGCTGACGGCGGTTTTGGCGATCTCACCGCCGAAAATATCCTGAACCACCAGGGCGGTGACGCTGCCCTGTCCGCGGGCGGGGTTTTCCCGCGACCACAGGCTGCTGGTCTCGCCCGACCAACTTTTCCTCAGCGCATAATAAAGTCGTTCGGCATGATCCTGCATGAAGTGGTCTTTCCCGTTTCGGAGCCGGGCTCCGGGTCAGGCATGACTAGAAAAAAGCGGAGCGCCGCGCCTCCCCTGGAGGTTGCAAGGACGCTCCGCCCTGTTGAATATGCGCGGTCGCGCGGGTGGTGCCGGAACCAGTTCCGGCACCGTTTTGCTTACTTGGCGTCGAGCAGATCCTTGACTTCAAGGAGGACGAATTCGTTATCATCAGCCTTGTCCAGCGCGCGGCCGGCCGAGAAGGGCAGGTTGTTGTCGTTGCCGACGATGATGTGCGTGGCGTCAACGCGGTCGACATTCTCGATGGTGACGAAAGGCATGTCGTAATAGCCGTTGCCGCCGCCCTGACGCTTCTTGTTATCAGGATCGGAGATCTTCAGAAGATCGATATAGCCGATCTTGCGCGCGGCCTTGCCGACATTGGTGTCGTTAAATTCGATCTTGTAGATGCGCTTGACCTTGGAAGCCCGGGCGAAGCAGTCGGCGGCCGGAGCCTTGGGGTCGGCGCAGGCCTTGTCGGCGGTGCCGGCACCGTTGTCGCGCTCGATGACAAGAGCGGTCGCGTCATCCAGCATGTTGAAGTCGCCGATCGCCTCGCCGCCTTCCGCCAGCGGATAAAGCCAGGTGCGGCCGGTCCACTCTTTCTTGGCGGTGTCGAGTTCGATGATCCGAAGGCCGGTCGAACCGTCTTCGGTTTTCTCTACCTGGCCGTCAGCGGTGTAGAGCGGGCCTTCCAGCAGGCCGTAGAGCTTCGAACCGTCCTTGGAGAGCGCCATGCCTTCATAACCACCTGATCGTTTCAGGTTGAAGGCAGGCATTTTCTGCGTCGGGTTGCCGGGCAGGGCCAGAGCCGGGTGATCCGGCGACTTCACCTCGATGTCACCGGCCTTGGTGGCGATGACGTCGGTCAGCTTGCCGTCACGTGTGAATTTCAGGATGTAAGGACCGAATTCCTCGCCCACCCAGAAACCATCGGCAACCGGCTGAATGGATTCGACATCGAAATCGGCGCCCGTCAGGTAACGCTTTGCGGTGCCTTCCAGAACGATCGGGAAGGGTGCCTTCATGTCCGGGTCGGAGAGGAAGACGGTTTCAAGCGCGTTGACCTTGCCGGCGTCCCAGTCGAACTTCAGATTGTGAAGCATCAGCATGGCGTCGCTGGAATTCAGCTTGGAACCGAAACCATTGTCGGAAAGGCTCCAGAAGCTGCCGTCCGGCATTGCCTTGATGCCGGAAAAGCCCTGCATCGGCTGGCCGTTGAACGGCATGGAAAGGCCGGTCGGGCGAACGCCGTCCTTGCCGGGCACGGTGCCGAGGCCTTCAGCGCGCTTGCGGTCTGCCGTGGTGAACTTGGCGGACGTCTTGAGGTGCTCCGGCGCATCGGCCGGTGCGGCGATGATGGTGTTGGCCGGCAGAATGGCGTGGGAGACCAGCTTTGCCGGAAACTCCTTCTCAGCCGCGTGCGATGCGGTGGCGAGCGCGAGAACCGCGCAGGATGCGAAAAGAATGTGCTTCATGATGGAGACCCCTCGATACCTGTTGAAGACAGGATTGAGGCGATAGGGTCGCCGCATGACAGGCAGGTGATTGTCGTTTGAAGCTTTGATGAATTTTGATGACGGCTGCCGTATCCAAACGGAACGGCGCGGCTTTTTCCAGCCAATTGCCCTTATGCGGCAGGGGCCTGATACTGGCTGAGCGTGCATACACCCAGCGTTTGGCCACGGCCCTTGACCGCATGTTCGCCGAGATATTCGCTGCGCACACCCTTTGGAAGCACCAGCTGATGGGCAAGGTCTGCGGAAATCAGCACCGGGTGGCCGAGCATCTTGCTCAGTGATTCGAGTCGCGAGGTCGTGTTCACCGTATCGCCGAAATAGGTGATCTTGTGATGGTCGACGCCGATTTCTGCGGTAATGACAGGCCCGCCATGGATGGCAAAGCGCAGGCGCGGCACTTCACCGAAGCGGGAAATCCACATGTCGCGTTTTTCTTCGATGGTCGCCAGAATATCGAAGACACAGCGCACGCAGGCCGCCCGCCTGATCGCCATGTGATAGGGCCAGGTGATGATGGCGGCGTCGCCAATATAGTCATCGATGACGCCGCCGTGTTTCCTGACAGGTGCGGCATAGCTCGCGAAGATTTCGCCGAGAAACTCCTGGGCCTTCAGGTCTCCATTGGTTTCGGCAAAGGAGGTGGAGCCGACAAGATCGATGAAGATGAAGACACGGTCTTCGCTGACCGGCCGGCGATAGCGCCCGAGAATGAGATCGATGAAGATGTCGCGACCAAGAAGTTCACGCACCCGCATGATAAAAACGATGATGCCGCAGACGATGAGGGTGAAGACGAGCGTCTGCACTTCTGCATGCACCGCCCGTTTCCAGGTGCCGGGAAATATCCCGCTCAGCCACAGGATGGTGCCGCCAAGCCCGAAACCACAAAAAACGAGAACGGCATAGATGATCAGACCGACGGCGATATAGACCGGTGTCGGCAATGCGCTGACCCGCCGCGACAGGCCGGGCATGATGTACCCGCGCTCAAAAGCGAGAATGGGTGCGCAGGCGAATAGCGCATAGGTCGCGCCGATCAGCGCGCCGCCGCCATATTCCAGAAAGGCGTAGGCCACCCCGGCGCCGGCCACGGCAACGAAGAGCACCACGTAATCCAGAATGGGCAGCAATTTTCTCATGTCGGTTCTTGGGTCTCGGGAAGGGAAGCCTTGGGTCTCGGGAAGGAAGAACTGGCCGCTCCCGTCTGCGAAGCTTCTGTTGCGGTCATATGCGACATTAATGTGGAAAATGCGCTGCAAAAAGTGACCTTTCGGTAAGGTCACATGAAGGATTGGAAAGGTTGTTGCCCTGTTGCCGCAAAACGGGCACCGATGCCGCGTTACGTCTAATATGATGTTCTGTAATAGACCGTTTCAAGCGGGGATTGCGGCCGGTCGTCCGGTGACCGGTTGGACCATTCGACAGGAAAGGCGGCAAAACGCAGCCGGTTGCCGTCGATCCATGCCCGGTCGAACAGGGTATCTCCCTTGCCGGCGAAGTTGGCGGCCGCGCAGGTCCTGCCTTCGACATTAAAGGGGGTGTTCTCCTTCCAGCCGCTCAGGCCGCAGCCGACGCCTTTCGGGTCGCCATTATAGTGCGCAACGACGTCTGCGTCGTTCGGCGTCATGGTGATCGAGGTGACGGTATGGGCAAAAAGCAGGCTGTCGTGCTCTTTCAGACCGCCATCCAGCGTGCCTTCGTAACGCACCTGCACCGTGGGTTGCTGGCAGCCGTTGCGGGCATAGATCTGCGAAACGGCGTGCATGCGGTCGCCGCGTATCGTGATGCGGGTGATGACGCCGTGCCAGTCGCTCTTGCCGATCCTCAGGCAGTCGGTCGTCCATTCGCCCTGAAGGTCGACCTTGCCGTCGTCGGCGCGGGCGGGAAGGGCGGCAGGGATGGGGAGAATACCTGCGGCCGCCAGAAGGGCGACCAGCAGCGGCGTGCGGGCAGGTTTCATGGAAAGACCCTCAAAGCGCAAACATCGGCAAAGAGATGGAACGCGATACGGGCAAAATTGGGGTAGAGCAGTTCCAGTCAAAGCGGAAACTCTCCAGCGGCGGGCGGGTGATTACGGCTCGCTTGCCGCAACCTCAACCGCCTCGACCTTCTTGCCGGCAAAACGCAGGGCCACTTCGCCGTTGATGAGTTTCAGCGCCACATCGCCGAAGAGTTCGCGCCGCCAGCCGCTCAGTGCCCCCACGGTCGCGTTTTCGCCTTCAGCGGCGATCTTGTCCAGATCGTCGCTGTTGGCGATGACCTTGGCGGCAACGCCGTGTTTGTCGGCCGTCAGCTTCAGCAGAACCTTTAAGAGTTCCACGGCAGCACCGGAGCCTTCCGGCGCGTGGCTGTGGCGCGGCGCCTTGGGCATTTCCTCTTTCGGAAGCGCCAGCGCGGCATTTACGGTTTCGACGATGGCGGTGCCGGAAGTGGAGCGTTCCCAGCCTTTGGGGATGGTACGAAGCCGCGACAGCGCCTCGGCGTCCTTCGGCTGCTGCTGGGCGATTTCGAAGATCGCATCGTCTTTCAGGACGCGGGAACGCGGCACGTTGCGCGAACGCGCCTCACGCTCGCGCCAGGCGGCGACGAATTTGAGGATGGCGAGTTCGGTCGGCTTGCGCAGGCGCGATTTCAGCCGCAGCCACGCATCGTCGGGATGCATGTCATAGGTGTCACGCGATTCCAGAATATCCATCTCTTCGGTCAGCCACAGCGAGCGGCCCTCACGCTCCAGCTGCGCCTTCAACGAGAGATAGACGTCGCGCAGATGGGTCACGTCGGCCAGCGCGTAATCCAGCTGCTTTTCGGTCAGCGGGCGGCGGCTCCAGTCGGTGAAGCGCGAGGATTTGTCGATCTGCACGTTCTTGATCTTCTGCACCAGCTGGTCGTAGGAGATCGAATCGCCGAAACCGCAAACCATGGCGGCGACCTGGGTGTCGAAGATCGGGTGCGGGATGAGCCCGCCGAGATGGTAGATGATTTCGATATCCTGCCGCGCGGCGTGGAAAACCTTCACGACAGCAGGATTGGCCATCAGCTCGAAAAGCGGCGTCAGATCGAGACCCTTGGCGAGCGGGTCGACCAGCACCTCAAGCGTCGGGCTTGCCATCTGCACGAGGCACAGCTCCGGCCAGAAGGTCGTTTCCCGCAGGAACTCGGTGTCGATGGTGATGAATTCCGATTTCGCCAGTTCCGTGCAGGCTTCGGCGAGGGCGGCAGTCGTTTCAATCATTGCAAATGGCCACTCGTGAAAATTATCCGTCTTACTTTCCCTTTGCCGGGCGCATGTCAATACAA
>JAEXMK010000232.1 GCA_023444445.1 Pseudomonadota bacterium
ACGGGATACTTGATGCCCGATACCGCCTCCGCCATCTTTGTCGCTCCCTGTTTCTTCAACAGTGAGCGGAAGCTCGGATGCATACCGCCATCGACATAGGCGAGGGCCGCGACGGAGGAAGAGGCCGACAAGGCCGTTTCGGCTTTCTGGCGCTCGGTATCGAGTTGCGCAACGAGACTTGCTGCATTCTGCGACACGCCTGCCGGGCAGGCGGCGAGAGGATCTCTGGGTTCCCCGCCCGTGAACTCGGTGTTGAACACGTAACGCCGGTCGCAGACGGAAACTTTCGGCTGACGGCGCGTCATCGCGAAGATATCGTACCCTTCCTTTAAGGTCCGCCAGAAGGGTATGTTCGGATCGTCGCGATGACGCGCCATGTTCTCGGCCGTCATCCGGAATGGATAGGCCTGAACCTGAAAGCGGTCCTGTCCGCTTCGCAAAGCCTCCTGCACGATCGCATAGATCTCTCCAACGCCCTGATCCGTCATGGCGTAGCAGCCGGAAGACGAGCACGCGCCATGCACCATCAGCGCATCGCCGGTATAGCCAAGCGCCGATTCCAGACGGTTCGGATAGCCGAGATTGAAAGAGACATAATATTGCGACTTAGGATTCAGCATGCCAGCGGAGACATGGTAGAAACCTTCCGGCGCCTGCCGGTCTCCGTCGCTTTTCTTCGGGCCGAGTTTGCCGGACCAGCGGCACATCGGGTAGGTCTTCAGGAGCGCATAATTGCCTGTGCGGTCGATCTTCCAGACCTCCAGCTCACTTTCCTTCTTGAAAATGCGAACCAGCACAGGGCTTGCGGGCGTCATGCCCTTTTTCGACATGTCCGCGATGACCGCACCTGACAATTTCGGCGACTCTGATGAAAGCTCGGAGAGGCCCATGTCCATCGCAACGCAGCCCGACATGAATATGCCGGCGAGAGCGAGCGCCGTCGGCCGCAGAAGGCGGTAGACAGCGTCGTAGCGGCGAAGACAGACACGGCTGAATTTCGATGTAGGCATAAGTGTGGCTTATTCCGCGTTCCGGGCGTCGTGATTATGACCGTCGTCACTTGCCGCCGGCAATGCGACGTCTGGTACCAGCTTTTCCACCTTGGCGCTGGACCGCAAGCCCGTAACGATCCGGCGAATTTCTGCCGTCTCGAGAGATTGACGGATTTGCGGCGCAACGGTTTCGAACGAAGGAGGAGGTGTGTTTCTCATTTCGTCCAGCCGCACGACATGGAAGCCGAACGCTGTCTCGACCGGCGTTTTTGCGAAATCGCCCGGCTTCAGCCCATCAAGTGAGCTGTTGATTTCCGCTGGCAGTGCCTGGCGGGGACGAAAACCCAGATCGCCACCCTTGCCGCCGGTGACCGTATCGGTCGAGCGGCTGGCGGCCAATGTTTCGAAGCTTTCGCCTGCGGTCAGCGCCGCGATGACTGCGGTCGCGTCCTCGCGGCTTTTCAGCAGGATATGGCTGAGTTTGATTTCCTCTGAGGGCGGAATTGCCGCGACCTGCTGATCGTAGATCTTGCGTATCGCTGCATCGGTGACGGCCTTGTCGAGCTGCTGCGATAGATAGGTCGAACGGAGTGCCTGTTCGGATAGAAAGTTCAGCTGCCGTTGATATTCCGGGTCTTTTTCTATCCCTGCTTTGCGCGCGGCCTCAGCAAGCAGCTTGATGTCGACCAGCGCATCGACCACGGCAGAGGTGCGGGCTTCGGGGGATATGTTGGGAGCCGGGTCACCGAAGAGGGGTGCGGCGAAAGCGACGTCCGATTGGGTGATTTCGGCGCCATTTACACGCGCCGCCACATCTTTTGCCGTATCCTGTGAAAAAGCGGTGGTGGCACAAAGAAGCGCGATAGTGGTGATGATGAATGCGTGACGCGGATGGTGGATCATTTCCCGGCTTCCTTGAGAAGAGGCTCAACGATCGAGCGGAATTCATCGACCGGAATGACGCCTTCATACTTATTCCCGTTGATGAAGAACGTGGGTGTGGAAGTGACGCCAAGCTCCCGGCCCGTCGCTGCGATCTTGTTAACGTTGTCCAGCAAGGCCTGATCGGCAAGACAGGCCTCAAGCTGCTTTTCGTCCAGGCCGGTCATGGAAAGTGCGGACAGGAAACCCTGCTTGCCGTCGGATGCACGCGCCCATGTCGACTGGCTGCGAAACATCAGGTCGACCGTCGCGTACCATTTGTCATCCCCCACGCATCGGGCCAGCATGAAGGCTGCCGTCGAGCGCGGGTCAAACGGAAACTCGCGGATGATGAAGCGCACCTTGCCTGTATCGACGAACTCTTTTTTGAGCGTGGGCCAGATGTTGATGTGAAAATTCGCACAGTGCCCACAGGTCATCGAGGCATATTCGATGACCGTCACCGGCGCATCCGCTGCTCCGAATATGCGTTCGGGAAGCGGGCCGGGGTCCATTAATGCGGCTGGCGCGCTTTGCGCCGCAGCCTTGCGGTTGTAAAACAAAGGCGCTGTGATTGCCGCAACCGTTGCCCCGATCATTATCTGTCTGCGCTGCATGTGCTCTCCCGACTGCAAATCGCGCGCAAGATAAAAGCTCTAGTAGCTTGAGCTGCAAGAGGCGCAATGCAGATTTTGAGCGACAGCGGCATCACATTCCGCTGATCGCCGGGGTCATGGCCTGAATTTCAGGTATTTGATCCCTCTGCTTTCATGAGCGAGCCAGGTGGATCGACCTGAACCGTGACGTGATCGATCGCGTAACGCTCTTTCAGCCAGCCTGCCACCAGCCGGGGAAGCGATAGCGGATCAGCATTTTCAGCCGGAGTGACGTGGATCGTCGCCACGATGGTATCGTCCGTCAGCGTCCAGGCGTGAAAATGTCCAGCTTCGGATATCTCGGTCAGCGCAGCCAGACCGGTTTCGACACTTCCGGCCTCGATGCCGCGGGGAACGGCCTGCATCAGAACAGTGATCGAATCCGTTACCAGACCCCATGCCGAGCGGACGACGAGAACGGCAACGAGAACTGAGAGCAAGGGATCGAGGATGGTCCAGCCGGTCAGCATGATGCCGACCGCTGCTGCAATTGCACCTACAGATCCAAGCAGGTCGCCGATGACGTGAAGGAATGCGCCGCGCAGATTTGCGTCGCCCTTGTTGCCGGACCATAGCACCCAAGCGCCTGCAAGATTGACGAGCAGCCCAATGACGGCAACGATCAGCATCGGTCCTGCCATGACGTCGACCGGCTGGTTGATGCGGTTTATGGCCTCCCAGGCTATCCAAAGGACCAGAAGCAGAAGGGTCGCACCGTTCGCTAGCGCGGCCAGCACGCGCACGCGGTGATAGCCATAAGTGCGCGTGGCATCGGCTGGCCGTCGCGCCATGCGGTATGCGATCAAGGCCAGCAGCAGGGCTGCAGCGTCAGACAGCATGTGCCCGGAATCGGCGATCAGCGCGAGTGAACCAGACAGCCAGCC